>CAYMNX010000487.1:0-10780 GCA_964391905.1 uncultured Rhizobiaceae bacterium | reverse complement strand
CATCGGCTGTCTCTCGGTCTGTCAGTCTTCCACCTATGTCCTGCTGCTCGGCATCGGTTATCAATGGGGGGCCGCGGCGCCGGTTTTCTACGATCATCCGCCGGGCACGCCGGCTGTCGATCCGGTGGTGCAGGCCCTCGTGCTGACCGATATCGTCGTCGGCGCCACGGTTACAGCGCTGCTCCTCGCCATGGCGCTGCAGGTTTCGCGCAAGCACGAGACGCTCGATCCGCAGACGCTCCGGCCCTTCATCCAAGAAGGGCGGCGATGACATGATAGCACTGGTGCCGCTGACGATCGCCGTGCCCCTTGGGGTCGCCGCGCTGCTCATTGCCATCGCGCATTACATCCCGCCGCGTCTCGCAGATGCCGCCGCGCTTCTCGCCGCGATTGCCTCGGCGGCGCTTTGCGGCGTGCTGGCCATCCATACTGCGCAGCACGGCGCGCTTGCCTATTGGTTCGGTAGCTGGACGCCGCGGCCCGGCGTCGTGCTCGGCATCGGCTTCGTCATTGATCCGGCGAGCGCCGGCTTCGCCGCCTTCATCGGCGTGCTGATCGCGGCAACCTCGATCTTCGCCTGGGGCTTCTTTGACGAGGTGCACACGCATTTCCACGTCATCATGCTGCTCTTCCTTGCGGCAATGGTGGGCTTCTGCCTGACGCACGATCTCTTCAATCTCTTCGTCTGGTTCGAGGTGATGAGCGTCGCGGCCTATGCGCTGACCGCCTACCGGCTGGAGCGGCCGTCATTGGCAGGCGCACTCAACTTCGTCATCGTCAACAGCATCGCCAGTTTCTTGATGCTCGGCGGCGTGGCGCTGCTCTATGCGCGCGCCGGAACGCTCGATTTCGGCGCCTTGAGCGATGCGATCGCCAAAGCCGGCAACGATCCGGTGGCCACCGGCGCTTTTTGCCTACTCGCTGCGGCCCTGATGGTGAAGGGCGCGATCTTCCCGTTTCATTTCTGGCTTTCCGATGCGCATGCGGTGGCGCCGAGCCCAGTGTCGGTCATCTTCTCTGGCGCGATGGTCGGGGTCGGTCTGTTCGGCCTCGCGAAACTGACACTTGACGTTTACCCGGGCGCGAGCGCGCCACAATCTTTTGCACGCGACGGCTTCGCCGCTCTGGGCGGGCTGACCGCGATCATTGGCGCAACCATGTGCTGGATGCAGCGCCATCTGAAGCGCATGCTCGCCTTCTCGACCATCAGCCATCTCGGCATCATGCTGATCGGCCTGGCGTCGCTCTCGGCGACCGGTTTCGGCGGCATGCTTGTCTATCTCGTCGGCCACGGCCTGGTAAAGGGGGCGCTGTTCATGATCGCCGGCATTTTGCTTGCTACCCAGCCAGGAGCGGATGAGATAACGCTGCGCGGCCGCGGTCGTGCTATCTGGCCGGCCGGCATCGCGATGGCCATCGGCGCGCTGCTGCTCGGCGGCCTGCCCTGGGGAATTCTCGATACCGCCACGCGCCTGATCAGCGCGACCTCTCCGATTGCCGCAGCCTGGGTAGAGGCCACGGTGCTGTTCGGTACGGCAGTCACCGGCGCCACTGTGCTGCGTGCGGCAGCACGCATCTTTCTCGACCTTGGTCCCGCGCCCAGTCCAGAAGAAGTGCAGTCCCCGACAGAAGGAGAGCGCGAGGTCGCAGATCGCCCCCTCTCGCTGATGCTAGCGCCCTGCATTTTCTTGCTGCTGCTGGCGCTCATCCCCGGCGAGACCGTCCGGCACTTCGCGGCGAATGCCGTGCGTTTCTATCCCGCGCTGGCGCCGGGCGATCTCGAGGCCAGCGGCGCGGAATGGCTGCCCTGGCTCTCGGTTTTTCTTGCGATCGCGATCGCCGCGTCAGAGCTGTTGCGCGATCGTTTTCCCAGACGCGTGCTGGTCGCCCGCGATGCGGTGCTAAGCCCGATCTTCTATGGCGTGCGCAGCCTGCACACCGGCCTGGTCGGCGATTACGTCGCCTGGCTGATGCTCGGCATCGCAGGCTTCGCCTGCGTGCTCGCCTTCGTCTGACGTTTACTTTCGCGGGTACCGGCTCACGGGCCGCTTGGTTGACCATCGTCGCTGCCGCCTGCATTAAAAATGCGCCTCGCTAGAGCATCAATGTCCGCGTTGGGTCACATTCGGAATCTCTAGCCGACGCTGCGGCGCCCGCTCTCCATCCCAGAGCAGACGTTCGGGCGGTTCGCGCTGCGCCAAGCGGAAAGGGAGAGCCGAAAAAACCGACTCGTTAAGCCAACGGCCCGCTTCGCGGCCCATCATTTCCTTCATGTCTGCGTGCCTTGGCGGTTTGGGCTGCGGGCGAGATGCGACTCCGTGCCGAGTCGAGATGGCACCATTCTATCATCGCGCGTAATGTGCCCGCCGTCGCATGACCACAATCAACTTCCGAGAGAGACGCACATGGCGAAGATCTGGTTCTGCCGCGACGGCAATTCTCCGACCATCGGCGACGCGATCGCGTCATTGCCTTTTGCCGAATGCGCGGCGAAGCTCGCCATCACGCCGAGCAGCTTTCGCAGCGACACGCTCTCCCCATCGCGCCTTGCCAATGTCGACAGCGGCCAGCCCGCCTTCCGCGGCTACCACCATGTGATCGTCGAGCTTGCCGCCGCGGAAGCGGCGGCGATCGGATGGAAAGCCGGGTTCTATCTCTCGCCGCTGCTTCCGGAAGAAGCAACCGAGCGGCTCGGGATCGCGCTGCGCTAGCGCGTCGCCCGCTGCGCAAGCGGGGTCCAGAAACGATCATACATCGCCGGCTGCTCTGGATTCCCGCTCCTGAGCTTGATGAAGAGCGCGAGAATGGCGACGAATGTTTTTGTCGAGGACGATCGTGCGTTAGAACGGCAGCTTGCCGGTGGCGAGCTTCGTCTCGAGGAAGCTGACGAGCTGCCGATACTCGGCCTTATGGCCCTCGTTGAGCCGGCCCTGCTGGCTCGCCGCGCCCGCTTTCGACTGTATGCCGAGATTATAGACCAGCACCAAATCCCCGGCGTCGACGGCGACATAGAGCGCCGTGTATCCGTCGACGATATTTTTCGCGCGCTCGCCGTCAAAGTGCGGATTGTCCGCGCCTTTGGGCAAGGGCCGCAGCAAGGTGATGAGCGACGGGACGCCGCCATCCGCGTTTCCGAGCGCACGGCGCTGGTAGAGCGATGTATTGCAATACCAGCCGAGAATGACGATGTGGCGGCATTTCTTGAGCGCGTAGACCTGACCCGGCGCCATCGGCGGCCGCGCCGCCGTCGTCCAGGACGCAGCGCTTCCCCGCAGATCGGCGATGCTTGACCCCTTGAGATCGGCCGGGTTGCTGTACTCGTAATAAATGTCGTCCGTCTTGGGCGAGCGCTCGAATTGACTGACCGCGTCCATGACGGCGGCCGCCGAGATAACGGCGCTCGCTTTCGGCACGAACAAGAGTTGGCGCATGACCGAAAGGCTGGGCGCGCTCCCTTCGAAGCTGCGCGATGCGCCGTCGCGCGCCGTCTCGGGGTTGAACCGAGCAACGGCGGTCTTGGTCGCGCCGATCCGATTCTCTCGCGTCGCCGTTGCGAAGGCGGTCGTCACCGTACTGACCTCGTGCGCGATCCGATCGATGACGGCGCGGCTTCTGGTCTTGGGCGCGCGCGCGGTATCGAGGCTTTGCGCCGGCGCAACCGCCGTCCCGAATGCCTTGTCTTGACCGTCCACGATCACGGCGAGCGGGTTCGCGATCTGCTCGGCCGAGAGCGTTGCGGCCGTGGCATCGATCGCCGCGCTCAGCAGGAGCAAAAGCGCCGCGCCGCAAAGGAGCGCTCTTCGAGCCATGCGCGTTTACCGCACGACGAAGACGAGCTTGCCCTGAAGGTGACGGCTCTCGCTGATGCGGTGGGCCTCCGCCGCATCGGCGAGCTTCATGCGCGTGATGGCCGGCGGCCACACCGCGCCCGCCTCATAGAGCGCGTTGATCCGCTCCAGATGGGCACGATCGCGCAGCACGGCGGGGCGCAAGGTCTCGACATCGCCGCGCGGCGGCGTGAAGCCCGCGGGCGCCGCCCCGATCCAGACGAGCCGCCCGCCGGGCTTCATCACCTTGTAGCAGCCGGCCCGCACCGCGCCGCCGACCGTATCGAACACGACGTCGCAATCGGAGACGCGCGTCGCGAAATCGTCCTTGTTGTAGTCGATCACGCGATCGGCACCGAGCCGCTGCACATAATCGTGATTCTTGGCGCTCGCCGTGGTGATGACCTGCGCGCCGATATGCTTCGCGAGCTGGATCGCGAAGCCGGCGACGCCGCCCGCGCCGCCTTGGATGAGGATGGTCTCGCGCGGCTCGAGCCTTGCCGTATCCTCGAGCGCCCAGATCGCCGTAAGGCCCGTCAGCGCCATGGCCGCGGCCTCGACATGGCCCAAGCGCGCGGGCTTGGCGGCGACGATCGCCGCCTTGATCGCGATCTTCTCGGCATAGGCGCCTTCCCGGCCCTGATCGGTGACGCCGAAGACCTCATCGCCGATCTTCCAATCGGTCACGCCCGAGCCGAGCGCGCTGACGACGCCCGAGAAGTCGCGGCCGAGAATATGCGGGAATTGCTTCAGCGTATAGGGAGGGCCGCCAAGCCGCACCTTGTAATCGGCGGCGTTGACGCTCGCCGCATGGATATCGACGACGATCTCGCCCGGTCCCGCGACCGGATCGGGCGCGTCGCCATAGCGCAGCATCTCCGGTCCCCCATGCGCCGTCAGCAGCACCGCTTTCATCGAATCCACTCCTCTCGCGCCCGCAAATCCGAGCAAGAGTAGGACCGCGCCGTATTGTTCCGCAATCGCAATGACACGAACAGCTATTGGCCTTGCGCCGTCTTCACCGCTGCCTTCGGCGCGCGCGTCCTCTGAATGAAATCGCGCAGCTCGCGGCCGAGCGAATCATCGTCGGTGCCGAGGCTCAGCGCGGTCGAGAGATGGTTCATGTTCTGCGCCTGGTAATAGCGCGGGCAAGCCTTGTCGAGGGTGCAGAGCTTCGCGTAGTGGCGCACCCCGCCTTGCAGCTCGATATCGTTCGAATCGAACTCGGCATTGATGAGGAAGGTCGGCACGCGCTTGCCCTTATAGGAATCGATCCGCGCATAGGGATCCAGCGCCGGCCATTTCGAGGCGTCGTCGCCATAATATTGCCGCGTCACCTCGACACGCGGGCCCTCGCGATCGAGCTCGATCACGCCCGAGAGGAAGATTGCGCCGGCGATCCGCGGAGCATTGCCGTTGACCTTGCCGTCATAGAGATAGGTGCCGAGATGGTAGCCGCCGGCCGAATGGCCGATGACGAAGATCGCGTTGGGATTGCCGCCGTAATGCGCGACATTCGCATGGAGCCATGTGACGGCGCTCGCGAGATCCTCGCCGCCCGCCGGATAGCGGATGCCTGGGACGAGGCGATAGTTGAGATTGACGCCGATCATGCCGTGATGGGCGAAATAGACCGGCACGTTGCTGTTGATGAGGCCGTCGGTGTTGGGCGAATCCTTATCGCCGCCGCTCAAGCCGCCGCCATGGACATAGACCACGACCGGCCGCCCGCGCACCGCTTTTGCCGGCGCGTAGATGTCGAGCTTCTGCTTGGGATCGCCGCCATAGGCGAGATCCTTGGCCGCAGCGATATCGGCGCGCGAGACTTTCTTCAAGAGCGGCACGAAAAGCGGCTGCGTCTTCTGCAGAACCTCGCCATCCCAGCGATGGCCGATGGCGCGGATTTGCGCTTCCGCCGCCGCCGTTTCCTCGCTCATGGCGCGGGCCGGTCCCGAGAGGCCGAGACCGATCAGAATGCCAATTGCGACCTGCAAAATAGTGATGGCGCCCTTGCGGGTCATCGTCTCCTCCCTTGCTGCAGCGCGAAATGCCTTCGCGTCTTGGCTTCAGCTCAAGAATAGGGCCACGGAACGCGGTTGCGCAAATGCGGATGCGAGTCGTTCTTGCCGTTTCGACGCAGTTTGATCTGGATCAAGTGGCGGCGGCGCATTGCGACTATCCTCTATGCAACAAATCTTGCGCATCGAGAGGTATCGCCATGAAGAGCCTCGCATCCGATCGAGCCGCGGTGAACGCCAATCAAAGCGGCATCATCGCGCGCCAGCTGACCGGTCTTCGTCGCTTCGTTTCCGATTTCTTCGAGCGCCAGGCACTGCGTCAAAAGCTCGCCGATCTCGAGCGCAGCGGCTCGCTCGAGCCGGTCCTGCGCGATCTCGGCCTCACCCTCCCCGAAATGGAGCGCATCGTCCGCGGCGGCCCCGAGGCGGGACGACTTCTGCCGGCGATGGCCGCGCGTTTGGGCATCGATATCGAGGCGCTCGATCCGCGCGTGCAATACGCGCTGCGGCAGACCTGCGCGATGTGCCAGGCGCATCGTCAATGCCGCCGATGGCTCGCATGCGCCAATGCCGAGCGCGGCGGTTACAAGAGCTTCTGCCCCAATGCGGACTTGTTCGCTGCCGCGACCAAGCCGCAGCAGCAGGTTTGAGGGAGAAAGACCAATGAGAAGGACCTCCCCCTCGCTTGCCAAGGAGCGCTATCGCTCGGCGCGGCGTCTGGCGGCGCACCGGCTTTTCCGCCGCATGATCGCGCGGCAACAGATCGATCTTGCGACGATCCACTGCGTTGCAGCGGAGCACTCGCTTTACCGTGCGCTCCACACTTGCGCGCATTGCCCGGCGAAAGCCGCCTGCGCGGCGTGGCTTGCCAGCAACCAGCCGGCCAAAAGCTATGTCCGCTTCTGCCCCAATGCCGAGATGATCGAGACGCTGCGCATTCTGGCGGCCTAGCGACAACCCGTGGCCCCATCGCCGCGGCGGAATAGGCGCTCAGGTCAGCGTCCTTGCCGCGCCTGAGGCGTGACGCTAGCGCGGCTCTTGCGCCGGCTCGACTCCCGCCGCTTGCCAGCGCGATGCGACATCGGCGCTGGTGATGTAGGCGAGGAAATCACGCGCCGTCTCGCGCGCCGCGGCGGTGCGCGGCACGGCGCCGGCATAGCTCGTGTAGTTCTGCAGCTCCGCCGGCAGCGGGCCGACCAAGGTCACGCCCTTCACCGGCAGGATCTCGCTGATATTGTGGATGCCGAGCGCCGCATCGCCGCTCGCGACGCGCTCGACGACATAGCCGCCCGGCTCGAGCAGCGCCTTGCTTTTGATCTCGCCGGCAATCCCGAGACGATCGAACAAGGATGCGAGATAGATCCCGCTCGATGCGCCCTTCCCCGGATCGGCATAGACGATCGAGGGCGCGGCGAGAAGCGCCGATTTGAAACGATCGGGCGTCGCGATATCGGGGCGCTCTGCACCGTCGCGCACGGCGACGCCGATGCCGACGCGCCCCACCGCGATGCGGCTCTCGGAGACGAGCTTCGCCGCGCGATCCATGGTGTCGATCGACAGCGCCGAGAGGATGACGACATCGGCGCTCTCGCCCTTCTTGAGCCGGTCCTCGATGGCGCCGACGGTGCCGAAATCGAGCTCGATCGTCTTGCCGCGCTCATGCTCAAACGCGGCGGCGAGCGGCTGCAGCGCCGCCTCGACCGCGCCCGCGCTCATCACCTTGATATCGGCCGCGCGCGCCGGCGCCGTTCCCGCCGCGAGCAGCAGGATCGTGCCCATAATGGCCCGCATCGCGTCGTGAGCCATGGCCCGCCTTTGATGTGAGTCGCGACTTCATCTTACCGCCAAACGAGGCTTGCTGTGAAATGACGATGGCGTGCGATCGGCGCCGGGCGGGTGTCGCGGCTGTGACCAGTTTGGGATTGCACTGCGCCGGAGCATTGAATCATTAAATCGTCGCAACATGGCAACGATCGTCGGCGCCGATGGGTTGAGGCCTCCAAGGGACGAAGCGAACGCCACCCAAAAGGGGGAACCGACAAGCGTGACTGCGAAATCCGAGATCAAGGCGATGACCGGCCTGCGCGGCATCGCCGCCATGATGGTGACGGTCTATCACGTCAATCCCGAGCTGGCGACCCGGGCCCGCGCCGGTATCGGCGCCGTCATCGGCAAGGGCTATCTCTGGGTCGATCTCTTCTTCGCCTTGAGCGGCTTCGTGCTGGCGCTCAATTACGCGCAGCGCTTTGCCGCCGGCTGGTCGTGGCAGAGCTGGATCGATTTTCTGATCCGCCGTGTCGCGCGCGTCTATCCGCTTTACCTCACCCTCGTCCTGGCCGCGGCGGCGATCATTCTCGCCGGCCATGGCGAGGCCGTTTCCCTGCCGGCGCTCACCGATCCGAAACTGCATCATCCCGTCACGCTGGGCTTCGCCAATCTTCTCATGATCCAATCCTGGGGCTTCGGCATCAGCTTCGACGGCACCGCCTGGTCGCTGAGCGCCGAATGGGCGGCCTATCTCCTCTTCCCCGCGCTGGTCGCGCTGGCGCTCTTCAGCCGCAAGCCCGTCGCGATCGCGATCGCCGCGGGCGCCGCGAGCGCCATTGCCGTGACGGCGCTCCTCACCGCGTCCGACGGCGAAGCGCATAGCGGCCCGCTCGATGCCTATGACGGCACGAGCGTCGAGCCGCTCTTGCGCTGCCTCGGCGGCTTCGTGCTCGGCGTGCTCGCCTTTCGCCTCGCGCGGGCCGAGCATCGCCTGCGCTGGCTCGCCCATGACGCGACGATCGCCGTCATCGTCGCGCTGCTGATCGCCGGCTTCGCCGCCGATCTTTACGATCTCGCGATCCTGCCGCTGTTCCCGCTGCTGATCGTCGGTCTCTACCGCAATCGCGGCCGGCTCGGTCGCGCTTTCGGATGCGGCGCGCTGCATCGGCTCGGCGTCGTTTCCTATTCGCTCTATCTCGTGCATCCGTTTTTCGTCGCGCCCAAAGCCGGGCTCGAGAGCTGGAGCCGCGGATTTCTGCCGCCGCGCGCCGCCGATCTGCTGGCGAGCCTCGCGATCTATCTCGCGCTGCTGCTGGTCTCGTCGATCGCCTATCGCGTGATCGAGGAGCCGGGACGTCGCAGCGTCAATCGCCTCGCCAATGCCTGGTCGGCGCGGCAGCGCGGCAAGCCCGAAGGCGCCGCATCCGTGCAGCAGCCGGCGGGCTGAGCCGCGCCGCCCTGCCCCCACAAAGAAGAGGCCGCATCGCCGCGCCCCTCTCGCGAAGCTTTTGCCGCGCCCGCCCCTCCGGGTCTATCATGGCCGAAACAAAACATCGCAAGGGAAAAGGGGCGCCATGGATACGATCAACTATCGCGATCTCGCCGTCGAGGAATTCGACACGCGCACGCTGCTGCAGCATGCGACCGAGCAGGCGATCCAGCGGCGCTACGAGGATTTCTTCATCGCCGATATCGACGGCCATCATTTCGAGACGCTCTCCTACGCCGAGATCGTCAACTACATCGAAGATCCGGTGATGCGCGACCAGGCGAAGTATCAGGGCTTCGGCGGCGGCGGCATCACCGCGGCGTCGGGCGCCTATCAAGAGCTGGTCGGCCGCATCACGCGCCGCGACGGCCGGCGGCCGGAGAAGCTCGAGCCGGGTCAGCAGCGCGATATCACCTTGACCAAGCGCTGGATGGATGCGATCGGCATCGACCAGCTCTGCCTCTTTCCGACGCCGATGCTCGGCCTTGGCCTGACGCCGCGGCCCGAGGTCGAAGTGGCGATGGCGCGCGCCTATAACCGCTGGCTCTGCGAGGTCGTGCTGGCGCAAGAGCCGCGCCTCAAATCCTCGCTCTATCTGCCGATCAACGATCCCGACGCCACCTACAAGATGGTGAAGGATTTTGCCGGCCGGAAAGGCGTCATCGGCTTCACCATCTGCGCGCCGCATTACAAGGCGGTCTACGACAACGCCTATATCAAAACCTACGCGCTGCTCGAGGAGATGGGCCTGCCGCTCATCTTCCATGGCGCCTATGCCTGGGGCCAGGATAAGAGCTTCTCGCTGTGCAATCGCTTCATGGCGGTGCACGCGCTCGGCTTCTCGTGGTTCAACATTCTCCATTGCACCAACTGGCTCGTGAACGGGATGCCGGAGCGCTTCCCGAAATTGAAGGTCGTCTGGATCGAGAGCGGGCTCGCCTGGATCCCCTTCCTGATGCAGCGGCTCGACAATGAATGGATGATGCGCAGCTCCGAGGTGCCGCTCTTGAAGCGCCGGCCGAGCGACTATATGCGCGAGATGTATTACTCGACGCAGCCGATGGAGATGGTGAACAACAAGGAGGCCTTGGAGCTCACCTTCAAGATGATCAACGCCGAGACGCAGCTCATGTATTCCTCGGATTATCCGCATTGGGACATGGACCTGCCCTCGACGATCTACGATTTGCCGTTCCTCTCGGAACAGGCAAAGCGCAACATCCTCGGCGGCAATGCGCGGCGCTTCTTCAACCTCGAGCCGGTGATTTCGGAGCTGAAGACCAAGCGCTTGGCGGCACGGGTTTCGGCGTAGTTCCAGGAATGAGAATTGCCTGACTCAACGCGTGAGATCGTCGATGCCCCACCTCACCCTCCCGCTTGCGCGGGTCCCTCCCTCTCCGCCCCTCAGGGGCGGAGAGGGTCGGGGTGAGGTGGGGGCGTCATCGACGTGCGATAGTCGGTACTAACCCCGTCACGGGCGGAGAATTCGGAAAGATGGACACTGTCAGCTTTCGCGATCTGTCGGCCGAGCCGCTCGACACCAAGACGCTGCTCGCCCATGCCAGTCAGCAGGCGGTGCAGCGCCGCTATGAAGACTTCCTGATCGTCGATGTCGACGCGCATCATTACGAGACCGAATCCTTCGCCCAGATCTGCAATTACATCGAAGATCCGGTGAT
>CAYMNX010000486.1:0-7616 GCA_964391905.1 uncultured Rhizobiaceae bacterium | reverse complement strand
TGGCCGGGTGGCTACACCAATCCCGACCTTACCCCCTCCTTGCGCTCCAACTACGCACTGCGCGAGAAGGCGCTGGCGCTCAAGGCATCGCATCCCGAAGGCCCGACCGCGGTGCTGACGCACGGCGCCAATCCTGGCCTCGTCTCGCATTTCGTCAAAGTGGCGCTCCTCGATCTTGCCGAAGAGCTCGGCATCCAAGCAACGCCGCGCGGCCGCGCCGAATGGGCGGCGCTCGCGGCCGAGCTCGGCGTCAAGGTCATTCATATCGCGGAGCGCGACACGCAGCTCGCGCGCATCCCGAAGCAGCCGGGCGAGTTCGTCAACACCTGGTCAATCGACGGCTTCGTCGCCGAAGGGATGCAGCCCGCCGAGCTCGGCTGGGGCACGCATGAGCGGCACTTCCCGCCCGATGGCGGGCGCCACGAATTCGGCGGCGGCGCCGCGATCTATTTGAACCGCCCGGGCGCCGCAACGCGCGTCAGGAGCTGGACGCCGCTCGAAGGCCCCTATCACGGCTTCCTCATCACCCATAACGAGGCGATCTCGATCGCCGATTATTTCACGCTGCGCGAGGGCGATCAGGTGCGCTATCGCCCGACCGTGCACTACGCCTACCACCCGTGCGATGATGCGGTGCTGTCGGTGCATGAGCTCTGGGGCAAGAACTTCCGGCTCCAGGAGACGAAGCGCCTCATCATGGACGAGATCGAGCACGGCATCGACGAGCTGGGCGTGCTGCTGATGGGACATGCCAAGGGCGTCTATTGGTACGGCTCGCGTCTCTCGGTCGAGGAGGCGCGACGGCTCGCGCGCTTCAACAACGCGACCTCGTTGCAAGTGACGGCGGCCGCGCTTGCCGGGATGATTTGGGCGTTCGAGAATCCCAATCGCGGCATCGTCGAGCCCGACGAGATGGATCACGAGCGCATCATCGACATCTGCCGCCCCTATCTCGGCAATGTCGTCGGCGAATATAGCGACTGGACGCCGCTTTTTGACCGCGAGCGCCTCTTCCCCGAGGATCTCGACAAAGGCGACCCCTGGCAGTTCAAGAATTTCCGCGTGGTGTGACTTAATAGAACGCGAGGAACCACTAAGACACGAAGAATGAATTTCATTTAGCGTCTTCGTGGTCCAAGAAGAAAACCTCTCCGCTCTCGACTTTGATCGCGACGCGCGTGAGCGCGTGGCCTTGGCAGGGGCCGTCGATGCATTGGCCGTCCTCGGGCCGGAACACGGCGCCATGGGTGCCGCACATCAGATAGTCGCCGTCGCTGTCGAAGAAGCGGTTCTCGGGCCAATCGAGCGGCGTGCCGACATGCGGGCAGGAATTGCGATAACCGTGGAGCGCGCCTTTCCAGCGGATGACGAAGACCGCCTCGCGCTCCGTCCCTCCGCCGAAGACGAAGCCGCGTCCTTCGCCTTCCTTGATGTCGGCCTCGGCGCAGAGGCGGCGCGCGCTCACGCCTTGGCGCCGCCCATCTTGCAGATGAGCTTCCACTCCTCGGCGCTGACGGGCGAGACCGAGAGCCGCCCTTGCTTCACGAGCGGCAAGTTCTTGAGCTTCGCTTCGGCCTTGATCGCGCTCAAGGTCACCGGCTCCGGCATCGGTGCGACCGGCTTCACATCGACCTGGACGAAGCGGCCGGATTTGTCGGAAGGATCGGGATAGGCGGCTTTGACGATCTCCATGATCCCGACGATCGCGAGCCCCTCATTCGAGTGATAGAAAAAGGCGCGGTCGCCGGGCTTCATCGCCTTCAAATTGGCGGCGGCCTGGAAATTGCGCACGCCGCTCCAATTGGTTTTGCCGTCCTTGACGAGCTGGTCCCAGGAATAGGCGCTCGGCTCCGATTTCATGATCCAATAGGCCATCCCCCGTCCCTCCTTCGAGTCAAGCGCGCGCCACCAGGAAGAGGCGGCGGAAATGTAGCAGAGTCTTGCCATCGGCGCGGCGCGGAAAGGCGGCGCGCAGCTTCGCGCCATAAGCCGCGAGGAACGCCGCGCGCAGCTTGGCATCGAGCGCGTCGAGGATCGGCCGCAAGGTCGTGCCGCGCATCCATTCGAGGACCGCATCCTCGCCTTGAAGCTGGTGGACGTATTCGGTCTCCCAGAAATCGATGCCGCCTTTGGCCAAAGGCGTCAGCAGATCGTAATAGAATTCTGGCGTGCCGACCGGATCGGGGCGCAAGAGCGAGGGCGTCTCGACCTTCGGGTCGAACATCGGCGCGAGCGCGGCCGCCCAGGGTCCTTCCGCCGCGGTCGCACGCAGCAGCTCTTGCGACGGATTGTCGAAATTGCGCGGCATCTGCACGGCAAGCACGCCGCCCGCGACGAGATCGCTTATCAGGCGCGGAAACAATTGCGCGTGCCCGACCAGCCAATGGAGCGTCGCGTTCGAGTAGATGAGCGCCGCCTTTTCCGGCGCGCGCCAGCGCGCGATATCGGCGAGGGTCCAGCGAATCCCCGAGGGCGTCTTCGCTGCCTCCTCCAACATAGCGGGAGAATTATCGATGCCGGTAACCAGACGATCGGGCCAGCGCGCGGCGATCGCATGGGCATGGGGTCCGGTGCCGCAGCCAAGTTCGTAGATGGGGCCGGGCGGAAGCTCGGAAATCTGCGCCAGGAGATCGAAGCCGGGACGTTGCCGCTCATTGGCAAATTTCAAATATTGCTGCGGATTCCATGCCATGGGGTCAGCATAAAGCGCGCAACGCTTTGGCGCAGCAGACTTTTCTTGCGATTGCTATTCAGCGGCTAAATACGCTGTATCGCTGTAGAACAGGGGCATTGAATTCCCGCGCGCTGTTAAATAAATTAGCTTGAACGTCCAATTTAACGTCGTTCACACGGAAAACCTCGATGCTGCTGCCGCTGACCCTCGATCTTACGCGGCTGCGCCTTGCTTTGATCGGCACCGGCGCAGCGGCAGTGCAGCGCCTCGCCTGGCTCGACGAGGCCGGCGCGGCATCGCTCGTCCTGTTTTCAGGAGAGCCCACGGCCGAATTGATCGATGCCGCCGGCGCCCGGCTCGTGCGGCGCTGGCCGAGCGAAGAGGATCTCGCGCGCGCCCAGCTTGTCTTCATTGCCGATCTTGCCGAGCCGCAGCGGAGCGCTCTCGCCGCGGCGGCGCGTTCCGCCGGAGCGATCGTGCATGTCGAGGATGCGCCGGCGCTGACCGATATACACGCGCCAGCCGTGCTCCGCCGCGGCGATCTCACGATCGCTATCTCGACGGCAGGCGCAGCGCCGGGCCTTGCCGGCGAATTAAAAGGGTTTCTTGGGCGGCTCTTCGGTCCGGAATGGAAAGGCCGGGTCGACGAGGTCCGCAATTTACGTCGGCGTTGGCGCAAGGCCGGCATCAGCCACGAGCTGATCCGGAGCTTGACCGCGTCACGACTCACCCGCTACTGGCTGAAGGACGGCATCACAATCGCCGCGAACGATCACAGCCAAGCAATCACGGAAAGAGGAGGTAGTCATGTCTCTGAAACTCGGTGACATCGCTCCGGACTTCACGCAGGATTCAACAGTCGGCCCGATCCATTTTCACGAATGGCTCGGCAACTCCTGGGGTGTCTTGTTCTCGCATCCGAAGGATTTCACGCCGGTTTGCACCACGGAGCTCGGCACGGTTGCAAAGCTCAAGAGCGAATTCGATCAGCGCAACGTCAAGGTCCTCGGCCTATCGGTCGATCCCGTGAAAGATCATGAGCGCTGGGCCAACGACATCAAAGAGACGCAAGGCGCCGCGCCCAATTATCCGATCCTGGGCGATGCGGATTTCAAAGTCTCGACGCTCTACGGCATGCTGCCCGGAGGGACTTCGGGCGATCCCGCAAAGCGTACGCCCGCCGACAACCAGACGGTGCGCAACGTTTTCGTCATCGATCCTGCGAAGAAGATCCGTCTCATCCTCGTTTATCCAATGGCGACCGGCCGGAATTTCGACGAAATCCTGCGCGTCATCGACTCGCTGCAATTGACCGATAAGCACAAGGTAGCGACACCGGCCAATTGGAATCAGGGCGATGATGTCATCATCAGCGCCGCAGTGAGCGATGAGGAGGCGAAACAACGCTTCCCGGGCTTCAAGACGCTGAAGCCCTACCTGCGCACCACCGCGCAGCCGCGCTGCGGCGAGACGAGGCGGCGGCGCGACGACCATGCAGATCGTGACCGGCAATCGACTGCGCGACGGCGTGGTGATCTATTTCGCCGGCGCCGGCGATTGGACGCCGACGATCGACAAGGCCTTGGTCGCCGAGGACGACCATGCCGACGCGTTGCTCGCCGAAGCTCAGGTCGGCGCGCCGCCGCTGCCCGTCGTGGGTCCGGTTCTAATCGAGGTCCGGCGCGAAGGCGATCATCTGCGCCCGGTGACCTTGCGCGAGCGCATTCGCGCAACCGGACCGACCACCGGCCCGATGGCCGGTCATACCGCCCTCGATGCCAATCCCGCGGCATCGGGCGTCGACGACTATTCGATCTAGGACAGCGGCGGGATTCGGAGAGCAAGAGTGTACCGCTACGACGAATTCGACCACCGCTTTGTCGATGAGCGCGTCGCGCAGTACCGCGACCAGGTCCGGCGGCGCCTCGCCGGGCAATTGAGCGAGGAAGAGTTCCGCCCGCTACGGCTGATGAACGGGCTCTATCTGCAGCTCCACGCCTATATGCTGCGGATCGCCATTCCCTACGGCGTGCTCTCGTCGACGAAGCTCCGCAAGCTCGCGCATATCGCGCGAAAATACGACCGCGGCTATGGCCATTTCACCACGCGGTCGAACCTTCAGCTCCACTGGATCAAGCTCGAGGAAACACCCGAGATTCTCGCCGAGCTGGCGAGCGTCGAGATGCACGCGATCCAGACCAGCGGCAATTCCTTCCGCAACACCACGACGGATCCTTTCGCCGGCGTCGCGGCGGACGAGCTCGAGGATCCGCGCCCCTATGCCGAGATCATCCGGCAATGGGCGACGCTTCATCCCGAATTTTCGTATCTGCCGCGTAAGTTCAAGATTGCGATCTCGGCCGCGAAGGAAGACCGCGCCGCGGTGAAGATGCACGATCTTGGCCTTTATCTGCATAAAAACGAGCAGGGCGAGATCGGCTTCGAGGTGATGGTCGGCGGCGGCTTAGGGCGAACGCCCTATCTCGCACAGCCGGTGAAAAGCTTCGTGCCGCGCCGCGATCTCCTTTCCTATATCGAAGCTTGCCTGCGCGTCTACAATCGCTACGGCCGTCGCGACAATCTATGGAAAGCGCGCATCAAGATCCTGGTGCAGAGCCTCGGCGCACAAAAATATGCCGAGGAGGTCGAACAGGAATGGCTCGCCTCGGATCGGGAGGCGCTGGCGCTGCCCGATGCCTATGTCGCCGAAATGAAATCGGCCTTTGCGCTGCCGGATTACGACCGCAGCCCGATTGACGAAGCTGCGTTGCAGCGCGCGATCGACCGCGATCCGGCCTTCGCGCGGTGGATGAAGCAGAATGTCCACCGCCACAAAGTGCCGGAATATGCGATCGCGACGATATCGCTGAAGCCGGTTGGCAAAACGCCCGGCGATTGCAGCGCCGAGCAAATGGATCTGATCGCCGATCTCGCCGACGAGTTGAGCTTCGGCGAAGTGCGCGTGGCCTACGACCAGAACCTCGTCTTGCCGCATGTCCGTCGCGACGCGCTCTATCCGCTGTGGCAACGGCTCGATGCCGCCGAGCTCGGCACATCCAACTTCAACCAGATAACCGACATCATCTGCTGTCCGGGTCTTGATTATTGTGGCCTCGCCACGGCGCGGTCGATCCCGGTGGCGCAGCGCATTGCAAAGCACATGGCTGCGAAGGAAGACGCGATCGGGACCTTCAACATCAAGATGTCCGGCTGCATCAACGCCTGCGGCCATCACCATCTCGGCCATATCGGTATCTTGGGCGTCGATAAGAACGGCGAGGAGGTTTATCAGATCACGCTCGGCGGCGATGCCGGTAAGGATGCCGCGATCGGCACGATCATCGGTCCGGCCGTGAAAAGCGACGACGTGCCCGCGGCCATCGACAAGCTGGTCGATGTCTATCTGAAGCTGCGCCGGGACAGCGAGCGCTTCCCCGAGACTTATCGCCGCGTCGGCCAGGCCCCGTTCAAAGAGGCGCTTTATGCTGCTCGCTGAGGACGGCCGCCTGAGTGTCGACGATTGGCGTCACCTCAGCGACGATGAGCCGATCCCCGCGAGCGGCGCCATCACCGTTTCTTTCGCGCGCTGGCAGACGGACGAAGCGCTCTTGCGGCTGCGCGCCGACAAGCTCGGCCTGCGTCTTCCCAATACGATCGCACCGCAAGAGATCGCCGGCGATCTCGCGCATTTTTCGCTGATTGTGCTGAACTTCCCGAAATTCACCGACGGCCGCGCCTATTCCCCGGCGCGGCTGCTGCGCACGCGGTTCGGCTACACAGGCGAGTTGCGGGCCGACGGCAACGTGTTGCGCGATCAGTTGCTGTTCATGCGCCGCTGCGGTTTCAACAGCTTTGTCGTCGGCGAGCGCGCGATCGCAGAGGATTGGGCGAAGGCTTTCAGCGAGTTCGACGTGTTCTATCAGGCCGCGCCCGACCACCGTCCTTGGGTGATGCGTCAACGTTTGGGTAAGCATTCTTAAGATACGGTAATCGCGCGGCTTTTTTGCTTCGACCACAAAAAAGCCACCGCCCCGCGCCACAAAAAAGACACTCCCCTCTGGCACTCAACATCCATATCACTAGTGCCAACGGACCTCTTGTCTGGGCCTGCGGAATTTTAGGAGTTACCCATGGAACCGGGATTGAAACTGCGGGAAAGGGTCGAACGGTACCGGCAAATCGCACGGAACACACTTGATCCGAAGGTTGCCGACGAGATTAAAAAGATTGCCGAAGACTACGAACATTGGGCGACAGACGAAGCAAGCGTGCACGGTTTGAGTTCAAGCCGCTGGTAATCGCGAGCGGTCGCTTGCGACCGTGCTGGTGGCCGTGAATACCAATTGGCAGCGACCTCGACGCAACGGCGAGATCGCTCATCCACTCCAAGATAATCGCTGAGGAAAAGCCCCTAGACGAACCGCCGATGATCCGCCCCATAGGAGGCGGAGCGGACGCGGCTCTGTAGGAGCAGGTAAGCATGATCAACGATCGGCCGGACGAGATCACAAACCCCATCGCATCGCCTCAGCATGATGAATTCCGCGAACGTCTTGGCGAGCTGGAGCGCCGCATGCGCGAATGCCGACGCGCGGCACGCGCCTGCCATAGTGCCTTCGTCGCCCTTTCCCTCGACGAGTTGGCCGATCGGCTCACCGCCGAAGCGGCGCTGATTGCCGCCGCGGCGGATTTACGGGCCCGAATCGAAGCACTCCCCTCCTGAATCCGGCCGTTAATATCTAGGCTTGCGGAGCCTGCGACAGGCCGTTCTGACCGGCGGAGAGGCCATTTTACTGATCCTTAGGCGCGGCCCCCTATGCTCGGTGATCCGGGGAAAGCGTGGTCATATGGGGTGTCCCCGGTGTGCGTTATCGCGCGCGACGGTCGCGGCCGGCGGCAGTTCCCCTCAGCTGCCCCGGTCGCGACCACACTCTAGCCGAGT
>CAYMNX010000485.1:0-1771 GCA_964391905.1 uncultured Rhizobiaceae bacterium | reverse complement strand
GCGTTCCACCTGTCCGTGCGCAAGTCGGATGCGCGGGTTACAGATCTCGGCATCTGGTATGTCGTGCATCCTCACCCTTCGGTGCGTGGGATCATCGAAGCGCATCGGCGCGCAAATCAAAACAAGACGGAAGGCGGGCGGTAACGGGCTTCTTTCACCCGCCGATTGAAACGCCGATCAATCGGCCGAGGCCATAAGTGACGCCGGCGGCGGCAATGCCGATCGCGACCTGGCGCAGGCCCGAGAAGATCATGCCGCGCCCGGTGAAGAGGGTCGTTCCGGCGCCGATCAGGAACATCACGACGGCGCTGAGCCCGAGGCTCGTCGCGACCGCCGCATTGCCGCGGAGCGCGAAGAACGGCAGGACGGGGAAGATCGCGCCGACGGCAAAGAGCAGGAAGGAGGTTCCGGCCGCGATCCAAGCGGACCCGCCGAGCTCCTGCGGATCGATGCCGAGCTCCTCGCGCGCGAGCGTATCGAGCGCGGTGTTCGGATCGGCGATGATGCGCTCCGCCAGGGCGCGCGCCTGCTCGCGCGGCAGGCCCTTGGCTTCGTAAATGAGAACGAGCTCCTGCTTTTCCTCCTCGGGACTTTCGCGCAGCTCATCGGCTTCGGTGCCGATCTGCGTCTGGTAAAGCTCGCGCGCGCTCGTGACCGACAGCCACTCGCCCATCGCCATCGAGCAGGCGCCGGCGAGAAGCCCGGCGAGGCCCGTCACCAGCACGGTCTTCTCCGTGAAGGCCGCACCGGCGATCCCCATGACGAGGCTCAGGTTGGAGACGAGCCCGTCATTCGCGCCGAGCACGGCGGCGCGCAGCGCGTTGCCGCCGGTGCGATGCCGGCCTTCGAGCTGCGCCAGGGTGCCGCCGGGAATGCCGGCGCGAAGGAGCGGCTGCGCCGCCGCCTCGATCAGCCGCGCATGCGAGCGCTCGGCCTGCGGCATGCCGGCCAGGATCGCCTCGGGCTGGCGGTCGTAGTCGTGGCTGCCGGTGCGCTCGAAGCTGTTGACGACCGGCAGCACCACGCCGGGTCCGAACCGCCGCGCAAGCCACATCAAGATGCGGATGCGCATTCCGGTGCGCGTCTTGCCGGCGGCGGCGCCGAGCCGCGCGAGCCGCGCGCGCCAGAAATCCGCATGCGCCTCCTCGACCTGGGCGAGGCGGCGATAGACCTCTTTCAGCTGCGGACTGGTTTCCGTCTCGGCAAGCGCACGGTAGAGCGCGGCGCTGTCGACCTCGCCCTGAAGATTGCTGCGATACCGCTCGATATCGCGATAGCGCACGAGCGGATCGCGTTCGACTTGCCGCTGCTCTTCCGTCATGACCCGCGATCATACCATAGCGCAAGGCCAAGGGCTCGATTGCGGCGCCCCGCCAGGTTATGATCTCGAGGAAGCGAACGGAGGCGCGCATGAGCGACAAGGTCGTCAAATCGGATGCCGAATGGCAGGCGCAGCTGACGCCGGAGCAATTCCGCATCGCCCGCAAGAAAGGCACCGAGCGCGCCTTTACCGGCCAATATTGGAACGAGCACCGATCCGGCACCTATGCTTGTGTCTGCTGCGGCCAGGAGCTGTTCTCCTCGGATACGAAATTCGATTCGGGCTCGGGCTGGCCCAGCTTTACTGCGCCTGTTGCCGATAATCGCGTCGAAACCGAGACCGATCGCAGCCTCTTCATGGAACGCACCGAGGTGCTGTGCAGCCGCTGCGAGGCGCATCTGGGCCATGTCTTTCCCGACGGGCCGCGGCCGACCGGCTTGCGCTATTGCA
>CAYMNX010000484.1:0-9360 GCA_964391905.1 uncultured Rhizobiaceae bacterium | reverse complement strand
CGGCCCTACCGCGGAATTGGCGCAGGGAAATTTCGATTGGCAACAACATCTCGGTATCTTCTGATGAGCGACACGCGCATCGAGACGATCGGCATCGTCGGCCTTGGCATCATGGGTTTGGCGATTGCGCGCAACCTCATCGCGGCGAAAGTCGCCGTCCGCGGCTATGACATCGACGGCGCGCGTCTCGCCATGCTGCACGAAGCGGGCGGCGTTCCGGCGGGCTCCGCCGCCGATGCCGCCTTCGGCGCCCGGCTGGTCCTGACAAGCTTGCCCAGCGTTGCGGCGCTCGAGGCGAGCGTCGAAAGTTTGCTCGCAAGCGGCGCGCGCGGGCTTGTCGTTGCCGAGCTCAGCACGCTGCCGATCGCCGTCAAGGAGCGCGCGCGCAGCCGGCTTGAGGCCGGTGGGGTCACGCTGCTCGATTGTCCCTTGAGCGGCACCGGTGCCCAGGCCGCCGCCGGCGATCTCGCGGTCTATGCGAGCGGCGATCGCGCGGCCTACGATCGCGCCGAGCCGTTCTTCCGGCATTTCGCGCGGGCGAGCCATTTTCTTGGCGCTTTCGGCAATGGCAGCAAGATGAAGTTCGTCGCCAATCTTCTCGTCGCGATTCACAATGTTGCGAGCGCCGAAGCGATGGTGCTGGGGATGAAGGCCGGATTGGATCCCGACATGATCGTCAAGGTCATCGCCAGCGGCGCCGGCACGTCGCGCGTTTTCGAGCTGCGCGCACCGCTGATGGCGGCCGCGGCTTATCAACCGGCAACGATGAAGATCGACATCTGGCAGAAGGACATGGCGATCATCGGTGAGTTCGCACGCGGTCTTGGCGTTGCAACCCCGACCTTTGCTGCAACGCAAGCGATCTATGAAGCGGCGCAAAAGGCAGGGCTTGGTTCCGAGGATACGGCTGCTGTCTGTGCGGTGCTTGAAGCATCAGCAGGATTGCATCGCAGCGAGTGATGATCACCAACTAATCACCACCACGTAACGATAAATATCATAAGGGTCGCCGCTGCTCGTCATGACGTACAACAAAAGGGGGTGCGGTTCCACCGTGAGATGTCTCTGGCTTACGCTCGCCGACCCGGATCCGCCGATGAACGGCCAGTTTCTCTATTCGAGCGGCCTGATACACGGTGCCGCCACCGCCGGCATGGAGCTCGAGGTCGTCGGCTTCATGCTGCCCGGCGGCAAGCATGCGGACGGCGAGCGGTCGAAGAAAATTCACTGGCGGCTCGCGCCGCATCGACCACATTCGCGATTGGCCGGCGTTTTCTCCAATCTCCCGCACCTTGCCAACCGCACGAAAACGCGTGACATGGAACGATTGGTGCAAGAGCTTCTCGCGGCGCATGAATGGGACGCGATCGTCTTCGACAGCTTCAATATCGGATGGGCGCTCGCGGCAGTGCGCGAGCATTATCGCGATGCGAAGCGTCGCCCAAAATTGGTCTACATCGCGCATAACCACGAGGAAAGCCTCGCGCAGACGGTGGCAGCGTATGAACGGCATCCCGTGAAACGGGTCATCAAATATCTCGATGCCGCGAAGGTCGCCCGGCTCGAAGGAGCGTTGGCGCGTCATGCAACCCTTGTCACCTCCAACACGCCCGAAGATTGCGAGAAATTTCGGCGGCGCTGGCACGAAAAACCGGTTGTGTTCCTGCCGCCGGGCTATTCCGGTCAACCCGTCGTCGGCCGCCAGATCACGAAAGAGATGCCGCGCCGCGCGATCATCGTCGGCAGCTTCGATTGGGTCGCGAAGCGCCAGGCATTGGTCGCTCTTCTCGAAGCGGCCGACCTTCTCTTCGCGCATGCCGGGATCGAGCTTTATGTCGTCGGTCAGGCCGACGAGTCCTTTTTGAACCGGCTGCGACGATCGGCGCGTGCAACCATCTTCACAGGCCGCGTCGAAGACGTCGCGATTTACATGAGAGAGGCACGCCTCGCCATCGTGCCGGACCGCATGCCAGGGTTCAAGCTGAAAGGGCTCGACTACGTTTTTAACGCCTTACCGATTTTCGCGCTTGCCGGTTCGCTGCCGGGAATGCCGCTTGCGGATGGCGAAAGCGCACGGTTTTTTTCCGATTACAGACATTTGGCGGCCGGCGTGATCGCGGCGATCGACGATCTCGAAACGCTCAACCGCTTGCACGAGCGCGCTTATGATATCTGCCGCGATCAGTTCGATTGGAACACAATCGGCCGGCGCCTTCGCTTCGTGATCGAGCATGGCGAAAAGATCGGTACGACCGCTTATCCGGCCAATGCGGCGCTGGCCGCCAATTCCATCGTCTAAGCTCAGAGTCGCGCGAGTCGCGCTTCCATATCATGCAAGACGGCGACCGGGGACTCATCGGGAAGAAAGATGAAATTATAGATATACGCGCCGAACCGTTCGCGCTGGTCGAGACGCGCCTTGAGATCGGGTAGATTCTCCGGACGCTGCATGATGTTCCGGTCGAATTGCTCGAGCGGCAACAGTCGTCTGTTGAAGATAAAGTGACCGCGATAGCCGAGGTCAGCAAAAAATTCCGTGGCGCGCCGCACCCCGTCCGGCGAAAGCCGTTCGTCGATTTCGACCAGCATTTTCGGCCGGCATCGGGCAATTGTCCCCTGTGCGCCGTCAAGGACCGCTTCTTCGTGCCCTTCGACATCGATCTTGATGAAGCCGACCTCGCCGTCATAGACGTTGTCGAGCGTATCCATCCTCACCTCGACTTCGCGGAAAGCGGGGTAGTGCTCTGCAGCTTGCGGCGAAATGCTGGAGCATCCGTCAATGAGCAGGTCATCGAGCAGGGGGATGCGCAATGTCGCGAGTCCGGCAGACCGGGACAGGGCGAAATCGTGGACGACAACGCCGTGGCGGAAGCGCTTGACGAGCTTCTGTGCGTACCACGGAAGCGGCTCGAAGGCGATGACGCGGCGCGAATATCGCCGCATAAAGTGAACATAGCTGCCGTCATTGGCGCCGACATCGATGGAATCGCGATCCGGGCGGCAAAGATATTGAAGCAGTTGCAGCTCGACCTCGCCGTATCGATCGTAATATTGGACTTCGCGCCAGTTGAGGATCGGTGTCGGAACCACGGACCGCAAGGCGCGCTTCGTTTCGCGAATGAGCATTTGACCGTCGATCATCTTTTATTTCTCCCGCTGCTGCGCGAGACGCTGCCGGGCAATTGTAGTAAATGGCTCTAGGTCAAAACCTGTGCCAAGGTTGTGGCTTCTCCGTCACGGGTTGATCACTGGCATGTGCGGCTCCGAAACCATTTGATCCTTTTTTTACGAGTAGATTTGCTCGCCTTGAAGTTGAAGTTTTGTGCGCGGAAGGCGCAACCAATGTCGATAGACCTCTCGGAGATTTTCCGCCACGTCGGCGGTGCGGAAGAAGGGTCGGCCAAAAAAGAAAACGAGGAGGTCGGGACATCTACGCTGTTTCGCAACCCCGACAATAGACCTTACGTCTGTCATCGGTCCGACAGCATCTTTGTCGCAGCCGAGATCTGCATCGACCACGCAATAGAAAGTTGTTTGGTCGTCGATGACGAGCGACGGCTCATCGGCCGCATCTCGCTCGAGCAAATTCGGAGCGCGGTCTTGGACGGCACAGCGATCAAGTATCCGCAGCTCGAGCATCACTTGACTGAGTACCGCGTCGGCGCGGAACTGCAAACCGCTTCGCGGCTGGACGGAACGTCGGCCAACGACCAGCTGACGCCGATCGTCGATCACGAGGGAAGGCTGGTCGATGTGATCGTCAATCGCAGCAAAACGCGTGTGCAGGTCGCCCGGCCGAGTCTGTCGCATCAAGAGTTTCGCGCGCTGATCGCGGCGTTCCTCACATCCTGGATCTCGGGCAAGGGGCCGCATCTGCGCGATTTTGAGCGCGAATTCGCGGCGTGGACTGGGATGAAGCACGGCATCGCCGTCGCCAACGGCACCGTTGCTCTTCATCTCGCCCTGTCGGCGCTCGGCATCGGTCCGGGCGACGAAGTGATTGTTCCCGACCTTACCTTTGCCGCGACGATCAACGCCGTGCTGTACTGTGGCGCGACGCCGGTGATCGTCGATGTCGATCGCACGACATGGACGATGTCTGTCGAGCAGGTTTTGCCGGCGCTCACGGCGCGAACCAAGGCGATCATGCCGGTGCATCTTTATGGGAGACCGGCCGAAGCTGGTCCCCTGGCCGCTCTGGCCAAAGCGCATGATTGCTTCCTGGTCGAGGATTGCGCCGAGGCGCATGGCGCGCGGTATGCCGGCAAGAGAATCGGCGCGTTCAGCGATATTTCCTGCTTTTCGTTCCATTCGAACAAGATCGTCACCACCGGCGAAGGCGGGATGTGTCTCGTCGATTCCGATGCCTTGGCGGCGCGCGCCGTCAAGCTTCGCGATCACGGCATGGCGCCCGGCCGGATCTATTGGCATGAGGAGGTCGGTCATAATTTTTGCATGACCAATCTTCAGGCGGCCATGGGATTGGCACAGCTGGGGCGAGCGGATGAATCCATCAGGCGCAATCTCGACCTGGAACGAGCATACCGCGAGCATCTCGCGGATATCCCCGGCGTCGCATTTCCGCCGCCGCTCGGCCCGGAATACGAGCCGGTTGTGTGGCTCGTGTCGATCCTCGTGCCGGCCGACCGGCGCGCTGCTTTGATCGATGCCGCCCGAAACGCGGGGATCGAGTTGCGTCCGTTCTTTTATCCTTTATCGACCATGCCGCTTTATCGCCAATATGCTCGACCATGTAGCAACAGCATTGAACTGTCGGCGATGGGATTGAATCTCCCGACATCGACCGTGGTGGATGCCGCCGTCATGGAAAAGATCGCCGTCATCTTTCGCAGCGTTCTGCGATAGCGACGCTGTGCCAATGTTCGCATCACTGATCATGGGCGCCGGGCCGGGCGGTACCGGCCCCTTGGTATGGGCGGCGCAGCACGGCCGCCTATCCGGCTGGCTTCGCGACGGCATCGCCGTCCTTGAGCGCAATGCCTCGATTGGCGGCACGCTCGGTCGCTACATCATCAATTCCGATTCGCTGGGGGCTGCCTATCTCGAATGCCTCGATGCGCCGCCCGCGCGAGCGCTCTTTGCCTCGATGCGCGACGAGCCGGCGACGCGCGAGCTCAAGCGTCTGCGCGACGGGTTTCCGCCGCTGCGCCTCGTCGGCGCATATTTGACGCTCTTGGGTGGACGCCTCGAGCATGCTCTGTCGCAAAGCCGCCACAGCGCCTTTTTGCCGCGGCGAGAAATACGCTCGCTGCATTTGCGTCATGACGGCGCGATCGCGGCCGAAGCGCTTGCCTCGGGCAAGATCGAGTGGATCGAAGCGCGGACGGCGATCATGGCCTTGGGTGGGAGACAGATCGTGGCGGACACGCCCGACCTCGAAATCCTGCCGCTGGTTCGCCTTCGCTATATCGATCCAGAGAAGATGATCCCGAGCGATACGCTGTTCACGGCGGGCGGATTTGCGCGCGCAATGGCGCTCCTCGAGCGCGCGACGCGTCGGTCGGTGGTGATATTGGGCGGCCGGCACAGCGCCCTTTCGGCGGCGTGGCTGTTGACGACGCAATGCCCGGCGAATTTCTTCGCGCCCGATGATATCGCGATCCTGTGCCGGCGTCTGGCGCCGATTTCCTATGCGTCGCGCGACGATGCCATCGCTGATGGATGGAGCGTCGCGGATCGCAACATTTGCCCCAATACCGGTCGTGTCAATCGCTTCAGCGGCTTGCGCGGCGATGGGCGCGAGCTGTTGCGGCGCGTGCTGCAATGCCCGGGGACGACGCGCGAAAAGCGGGTGCGAATCATGCGGCTCTCGGATCCGGCGCTCTCGCCCGCGGCGCTTCGCGGCCTCCTCGACGAAGCGGCATTGGTCATCCCCGCTTTTGGCTACCGCGCGGCAACCGTTCCGGTTTTCGATCCCGAGGGGCGCCGCCTGCCGCTCGCGGCGGATCTCGGTCGGCCCGCGGTCGGACGCGACGCGCGGCTGCTCCTCGCATCGGGTGAGAGCCTTCGCAATGTTTTCGGGATCGGTCTCGGAACCGGCTATCAACCGTGGGGCAAGATGGGCGGGGAGGCCGATCTCGAAGGGCAGACCAATAGCCTTTGGCTCTATCAGAATCACATCGGCGAGGTTGTCTATCGCGGCATCAGGGCCTCTCTTCGCGCGCCGGGAAACCAGGTTTTCGAGCGGCCCTTGGTGCTCGACGGCGCGCCGACCGCGTGGCAATAGTCCCTCCGCGCGTTCCGCTGCGGAGGTTCAGATGCCGAAAAAGACCCCGAAGGCGCTTCCCGATCTATCGCCCGCCGAGATGCAGATGCTGGAGCGCCTCATCGATGCCGGGATCCTGATCGCGGTTCCGCCCAAGCGGAAGGGCAAGCCGCGGCCGGTCATCTCGGCCTCGATCATTGGCGGCGGAAAGAATGTGCTGCTCTACCTCTCCCAAGAGCCGGTCGAGATAACGCCGGACGATTGAGAAGCGGCTTGCGCTCAAGACGCGCGGCGTTGCGATGCCGCGGCTATTCCCGACGCGCCGCTGTCGCCGAATAGCTGAAGCATTTCGCGATTGAATGCCGGGATATCGTCGGGCTTCCGGCTCGAGACGAGATTGCGGTCGCGGACCGCTTCTTGATCGGTCCAGGTTGCGCCGGCGTTTTGCAGGTCGGTCTTGATCGACGGCCAGGAGGCGATGCGCCGGCCGCGCGCCGCACCGGCCTCGACGATCATCCAAGGGCCGTGGCAAATCGCCGCGATCGGCTTGTCGGCATCAAAGAACGCCTTCACGAAGGCAACCGCCTTCGGCAATGTCCGCAGCTTGTCGGGGTTGATGACGCCGCCGGGCAATAGCAGCGCATCGAAATCGTCGGGTTTCGCCTGGTCGAGGGAAAGATCGACCGGAAGCTCGTCGCCCCATTCGGTGAATTTCCATCCTTTAACGCGATCGTTTTTCGGCGAGACGATCTTCGTCGCGGCGCCCGCCTGATCGAGAGCCTTGCGCGGCTCGTTGAGCTCGACCTGCTCGAACCCGTCCGCCACCAGGATCGCCACTTTCAAGCCATGCAGATTGCCTTCCGTCATCACGCACTCTCCTGCTGTCCCCTTGTCACTGCCTTCCTACCCTCGCAAACCCACCGTCCGCCAAAAGGATGCGTCGCGCTGGCGGCGATTTGCCGCTCGCAACCTGCGCTTCTCACAGTTGAAGGAACCAACGCGCGGAGCGCGGGTTGGGTTAGTCCGAACGCCAATGTCGAAAGGAGTGGTCATGAAGCGTCTACTTGCGACGGTTGCAATTCTAGCGCTCGCTTCCGTTGCTCCTGTGGCCGGGGTCAAGGCCGCGGGCAGTGGCGGAGCGGGCGGCGGCGGAGCCGGTGTCGGCGGCGCCGGCAGCGCTGGGGCGGGTGTTGGCAGCGGAGCCGGCACTGGAGGTACCGGCGGTGCCAGCATGGGTTCGGGTGCTGGTTCGATGGGCGGTGCGGGCAGCAACTCGCTCGGAACGACCGGGAGCGGGTCGATCAACGATCAGGCACCGGGGAATGCCGGAAGGGGCTCGATCGCGACGGATCCGAACGCCAGCTCAGGCGGGACAGCCGGCCTCAACAACGGGACCAGTTCGCCTGGATCGGCGGCACCGAACCCCAACACCGGCACCACCGGCAACACAAATGGCGTCGGGGGCGGGGTTCAGAATCCCGGCATGGGATCGGGGATCAACGGCTCGACCACCCCCGGCGGCCGCTAGCCTACGTCATCACATTACTCGCAACGAGAAAGGCCGCGCCATGGCGCGGCCTTTCGCATTAGCGTCTTTTGAGCGGCAGGAAACGATTAGCGTCGGCCATCGGCGAAGCGCGGCGGCTCATAGCGCGGCCCGCGCGGTGTGCTTTGAAGGAGATGACGCGCCACCAACATTCCAAGGAGGAACGCGATCGCGGCGTCGAGGAAGAGGCTTCCGGGCCAGAGCAGGAAGAATAAGAGGGCGGCCGCGACCCAGACGGCAAAGAAGACCAAGAACGGAACCGCGAGGACAAGCGCGCCGAGTGTTGCGATGAGAAAAAGGCCCGGGGCAAGCACGAGAAGCGTCACAAGAGCGAGAAACCACAACATGTCAGCCTCCTCGATAAATATAGGGCTGCCGGCCGTTTGCGCCAACGGCATCGGCCGCGCCATGCGACACCCTTGATCGTCGCCGCCGATCGCGCGACCCTGATGCTGACAAGCCGTGCCGGGCACAAGGCGGGGCGGATGGGAAGGGAGCGAGGATGGACAAGCGTGTCGATCAATTGCGCGAGGCGAGCAATCCGCTTTTCGGGCCGGCGCGGCTGAAGCTCGGCACGTTTTGCACCAATCTTAGCGGCGGCTGCACCATGTCGTCGATCGACGGCATCTTGAAAGCCGACTGGCCGAGCACCGTGGCGTTGGCGGAGCTTGCCGAAGCGATGGGGTTTGAAGCGCTGGTGCCGGTCGGCCGCTGGAAAGGCTTCGGCGGCGAAACCGATTTCAACGGCGCGGGCTTCGAATGCTACACCTGGGCGGCCGCGATCGGCGCGCTGACGCGCCGCTCGGCGGTATTCGCGACCTCGCATGTGCCGACGGTTCATCCGGTGATGGCGGCAAAGCAAGGCACGACGATCGATCACATCAGCAACGGCCGCTTCACCCTCAACGTCGTCACCGGGTGGTTCGAGCCGGAAATCGCAATGTTCGGCGCGCCGCTGATGGCGCATGATCGGCGCTACGACGCCGCGATCGAATGGCTCGAGATCATCAGGCGCCTCTGGACCGAGGACGAGGCGTTCGATTTCGAGGGTGAGTTCTATCATGTGAAGCAGGCGACGATGCAGCCGAAGCCGATCCAGAAGCCGCATCCGGTGGTGATGAGCGCGGGCGCGTCGCCGCGCGGCCGGCATTTCGCTGCAAAGTACGCCGATGTCGCCTTCACCAATCTCGAAGCGCATGATCCTGAGTCGCTGCGCGCGCGGGTCGAATCCTATCGCAAGCTCGCGCGCGAGGAATATGGCCGCGAGATCCAGGTCTGGACCAATTCCTACATCTTCCAGGGCGAGACCGAGGCCGAGGCGCGGCGCTTTTATCAATACTGCGTTCATGAGAAGGGCGATTGGGCCGGCGTGCAAAACCTCGTCGACATCATGGGGATCAACTCATTGTCGATTCCGGCGCCGACATTGCAGGTGCTGAAGGAGCATTTCATCGCCGGCTGGGCCGGCTTTCCGCTGATCGGCACCAAGGAGCAGATCGTCGACGGCCTGCTGCTGCTGGCCAAATCGGGCTTCGACGGGACGCTTTTCTCCTGGCCGCGCTATCTCGAGGACATGCGCCAGTTCGAG
>CAYMNX010000483.1:0-7412 GCA_964391905.1 uncultured Rhizobiaceae bacterium | reverse complement strand
GCAGCGGAACTCGGGCCCGAGAAAATCCGCGTCAACGCGCTCTGTCCGGTGGCGGGCGACACGCCCTTGCTGCCGAGCTTTTTGGGCGGCAATACCGAGGCGCATCGCCAGCGCTTCATCGCGACCGTGCCTGTGGGCCGTCTCTCGACGCCGCAAGACGTCGCCAATGCCGCGCTCTACCTCGCCTCGGACGAGGCCGAGTTCATCACCGGCGTTGCGCTTGAGGTCGATGGCGGGCGCTGCGTCTAGCGAACCCCGGCAACGCCCCGGACTTACGCCAGCTTTTTCTTGCTGACGCTGCCGTCGTAATCGACCGTCCAATATTCGCTCGCGAAGGGCTTGCCTTCGAGCCGCGCCGCCAGCCATTCGGCCTGCACCTCGCGCGGATTGGGACACTTGGTCGAGGCGGTGGTGAAGGCGATGCTGTGATTGCCGCCTTTATAGACGATGAGCTGCTTCGGCCCGCCCAGCGCCTTCACGAAGGCGTCGGTGTGCTCGAGCGGGCAGAGCTGGTCGTATTCGCCGCAAGCAACGAAATAGGCGCCTTTGATCTTCTGCGCATAGCCGTTCCAATCGATCGTCTTGCGGAACTCGTCGAACTCCTTCTCGTCGGTGATGCCCGACATGAACATGAAGCTCTTTTTGAAGGTCGGCGAGGCCTGATTGAAGATCGTCTCGCCGCCGGGCTCATAGCAGGTCCCGGTGATCGCGCAGGCTTTGTAGCGCGAATCCCCTGACATCATGATGGCGGTGAAGAACGAGCCGAAGGAAACGCCGGTCATGCCGATCTTGGTGACGTCGAGCTCGGGACGCTTCGCGATCCAGTCGGCGACGAGCTTGCCGCATTCGGCCCAGCCCGGCACATCGACATAAATGCCGCGGAGCGGCGGCTCCCAATAGCCAGGTCCCTCGAAAGCGAGCACGGCATAGCCCCGCTTCAGGAAGCGATCGTCCTTGAGCGCGACCGAGCGCTCCTTGAATCCATCCATGCCCGAGACGACGACGATCACCGGTACCTTCGTGCCCGGCTGGTAATTTTGCGGCAGATGGAAGATCGCGGGCAAGCTCTTGCCGTGATAAGGGAGCTCGATCCATTCGATCTTGTGGTCGGCGACCGCCATCCATTTCTTGTAGTTCTCGAGCTTCTTGGCGTTGAGCCGCTTCAACTCGTCATTGACCTCGTCGATCGTCCACATCGCGGAGGCCCAATAATTGGAGGCGAGATAATAATGTTCGGCGGCGGCCTCCTTATTGCCGCTTTGCTCCGCCTCTTTCGCTTTTCCCTCGCGTGCAAGAGCGAGCGCCTCGAAAGCAGGGGCGATGTCGCAAAGCCGCACGACTCGCTTCTTGAGCTCGTTCATCTCGGGGATGGTGCTGGGACCGCCCGAGCCGATCACGACGCCAGTATGGCTCTGATCCCAATCGACGCCATTCGCCTGGATGATGTTGTCGAGCACCCAGCGCTGCTCGTTGAAGCGCTTCACCACCGGCTCGCCTTTGGGATTGCGATGCGACCAATCACGATTGCTTGAAGCGGCAGCAGGTTTGGCGCGCGGCTGAGCGGCGACCGCACTTTGCGATTGAGTCGCAGTTGCGGCGCCGGCGGCCGCAGCGAGCGTGGCGGATTGCAGGAAAGCACGACGATCCATGACGTTCCTCCGAAGATTAGACCGCTTATGTTTTGCAACAGCCGCAGGATAAACCTGCCCATAAAGACCGACAACGGCGGCGTACGCGAGCATCATGAATTTGGCGCCGTTCGATCACGCATTCGTCAGAAAGCGGTCATCCGCGGTTCATCGCAGTGACGTCGATCTGTCGTGAACGCTGCTTACGCTCGCGCCCGCCGATTAACCGGTGTTCGAGGGGAGCGCCGGCATCGGCCAAACACATCAGAGGGGTCCATGAAACGGAAGACTTACTGCGCGATTGGTGCCTTGCTGGCGCTATCGCTTTTTGGCACTGGAACCGCCTTAGCGAAGGACGCGGACCGCGATCATGACGGGCATGGCGGCAAGGCCGATCGCTGTCAGCTCAAATCCGACGACAACCAGATCAAGCATGTCGTCTATCTGCAATTCGACAATGTCCATTTCCGCCGCGACCTTCCGAACGTTCCTTCGGATCTCGAGCAAATACCGAATCTGCTCAATTTTCTCGAAGGCCAGGGCACGGTGCTGAACAACCACCATACGCCGCTGATCTCGCATACCTCGGTCAATATCCTGACGTCGCTCACCGGCGTCTATGGCGAGAAGATGGGTCTGCCGATCGGCAACACCATCGTCTATTACAATCCCGATGGGACGACGAGCTTCAAGAGCTCCTTCACCTACTGGACCGATCCGCTCGAGCCGGCGACGGCGACGACAGCCGCGATTCCGGAGATGCTGGACCAGCGTGGCAAGGTCCATCCCGCACCCTGGGTGCCCTTCACCCGTGCGGGCTGCGATGTCGGCGCTTTCTCGATCGCGAATATGGAGCTTGAGAATACGAGCTCCGATATCGATCAGGTCTTCGGCCCGACTTCGCCGGAGCATAATCAAGTCGCGGCGGCCAACGCCCTGCCCAACACGCCCGCCAATGCCAAGGCAAAAGCCAAGCCCGCCGCCGATTTCGAAGGCGTCGCCATTCACTGCGCTCAGGGCAGCCCGCTCTGCGCTACGGGCAAGCCCGACATTCTCTCGGATGAGCCCGGCGGCTATGTCGGCTTCAATGCGCTTTTTGGCAATGTGAATGTGGCACCCGTGATCAATCGCGGTCAGGCCTTCGTCAACGACACCGATGGCAATCCCATCACCGACAGCCAAGGAAACTTCGGTTTCCCGTCGGGCTTCAGCCCGAGCGCGGCGCAGACCTTGGGCTATGCGGCGCAAATGCTCGAAGCCGGCGTGCCGGTCGTTTATCTCTATATCGAGGATATGCACGACAATCACAGCGTCCCGAGCAATCCGGACGGCACCTTCGGCCCCGGCGAGGCCGGCTACGTCATGCAGCTTGCCGAGGCAAATGATGCATTCGGCAAGTTCTTCGACCGGCTGAAGAAGGACGGCATCACCAAGGACAACACGCTATTCATCATTACGGCCGACGAGAATGATCACTTCGTCGGCGGCGCGCCGTCGCCTGCCAATTGCGATGGGATCAACGTCCCCTGCTCCTATCCGATCAAGGGTGAGGTAGAGGCGAGCCTTGCCCTGCTGCTCAAGACCGAGTTCAACGACACGACGTCGATCAATCTCGATTTCGACAGCGCGCCGGGGATCTGGATCAACCACAATCAGGGCGGTCAGACGGACACCGTGACACGCACGCTCGAAGGCCATGTCGGGAGCTTGATCGGGTTCGATCCGGTCATCGCCGGCACCAATCAGATCATGCAGAGAATGGCGGATCAGACGGAACAAGCCTTTCTCCACATGGTGACAAGCGATCCGCGCCGCACGCCGAACTTCATCCTGTTCAGCAATCCCGATTATTTCTTCACTACCTCCTCGCCGGCGCCTTCGAGCTGCAGCCTCACGCCGCTCTCGAGCTGCTTTGCCGAAACCCGCAACTTCGCCTGGAACCATGGCGACTTCCAAGAGGATATCGTCCATACCTGGCTTGGGATCGTCGGACCGGGCGTGAAGAATGAAGGGGTCAACAACAAGCTCTTCACGGATCACACCGATATCCGTCCCACGCTCATGAGCTTGGTGGGATTGAAGGACGATTACGCGCATGACGGTCGCGTGCTGTTCGACGTCCTGCGCGACGATGCCCTGCCTCACTCCTTGCGTGAGCATCAGGGCACGCTAAGCCGGCTCGCCGATGCCTATAAGGCGATCAACGCCCCGGTCGGACCGCTCGGCCTCGCCTCGCTGCAGCTGGCGACGACCGGGATCACGAGCACGGATGCGGGCTATGCCATGGTAACGGCGCGGATCAAGGATCTGACGACCCGTCGCAATGCCATCGCCGGCAAAATGATCGACATGCTCGAAGATGCTGCCTTCAACGGCCGCGATATCGATGAGCGCGAGGCGCAGCAGCTCATCGACCGGGCCGAGGATCTGCTCGCGGAATTCGGCATCGGCAACGATCATGGGCACGGTAATCATGGCCATGATCACGATGGCGATAACGATAACGATAATGATGATGACCACGGTCACGGCCACAATTCGTGAGCGTGGTGTGTTCGGGCGTCCTAAGAATCGTCATCCCCGGGCCTTGTCCCGGGGGAGGCCATATGGATGGCAGGGTCGTGAAGCTCGTCCTCGGCCCGGCCGAAGGCCGGATCCATGGGCCCGGCAATGACGAATTTTTAAAGCGGCGATGAATCAAAAGGCCGGCTGTGCAAACAGCCGGCCTCTTTTCTCAAAAGAGCAGCGTTACAGCGTCAGCGTGCTCGGCACGAACAGCTCTTCGACCGGAATGCGGCGCGAGATATAGCCTTGGTCATGCGCATAGCGCACGAAGGTCTCGACGATCTTCCGGTTGGGGCCGAGGCCATGCACGTAGGGATTGTCGCCATAGGCAGCCTTCTGTTGCTCGGCGATGAAAACGGAATCGAGGAGGGACATCAGCTTCGGATCGCCTTGGTAGAGCTCATCGGCCGAGCGCTGCGCAGCGACGAAGGCATGGAAGAGGCTCTCGGCGATCCAGGGCTCGCGCTCCGCCAATTGCTTCTTCAAGACGAGCGTGTGCGTGATCGGCATGATGCCGGTGCGTTGCACGAAGCGCTGCATCTCGCCTTGCGTGTCGGGGAAGAGGCGCCGCACCCAGCTCTCGCCCTTCAAGAAGGCCGGCGTCACGGAGGTGCACCAGATCGCATCGACCTCGCCATCCTTCAATTTGTCTTCGGGCGATTTGTCTTTGACGATCTCGACCTTGACATTCTTCGGCACTTGATAGCCGGCGCCTTCGGGCTCGTTCGTGACCCAGGTCGCTTGCTCGGGCGCGAAGCCGTAATATTCCTTGAAGATGCCGCGCAGCCAGAGATTGACCGTGTAGCGGTAGCCTTGCGCGCCGATGCGCTTCCCGATCAGGTCGCTGGGCTTGGTGATGTTCGAATCGGTGCGGACGAAGAGATAGGCCCAGACCGCCATGCGCAGCGGGAAGATCGGGATCGCAATGCAAGGCTCGCCGCGATCGCGCGCCGCGACATACCAGGAAAACGACATCTCGGCCGCGTCGTAATCTTCGTAGACGGGCCGGGTGCAGAAATCGCCGATCCAGGAGGTATTGGCCTTGAGCGCAATGCCTTCCGGCTTGACGCGTCCGTCGACCAAGGGCCGGGTCCGGTCGTAATCGGCAAAGGCGATGTCGATCGGATAGAGACCTGCGTGGCGCGCTCTCTCGCGCTCGACAAGGACGGGACCATTATCGGGTGCTGTCATGAACTCCTCCCTTGGCCGGTGACGCGCAAATTCGCCCGAGCGCGCGAGGCCAGTTTATGAGGCTTGGCGGCGTTTGGCCAGATGCACCTTTCAATCTCTCCCCGGTGGGAAGGGGGGATTTTAGTTCAATGCCGGAAGTGCCGCATGCCGGTGAAAACCATGGCTATTCCAGCCTTGTCCGCGGCCGCGATCACCTCGTTGTCACGCACCGAGCCGCCGGGCTGGATGACGGCGGTGGCGCCGGCCGCGATTGCCGCTTCGAGCCCGTCGGCAAAGGGAAAGAATGCGTCGGAGGCGACGACCGAGCCCTTGGCAGGGCTTTCAGGAAGCCCTGCCAAGCGCGCAGCTTCCTCGGCCTTATGCGCGGCGATGCGCGACGAATCGACCCGGCTCATCTGCCCTGCGCCGATCCCGACCGTCGCACCCGCCTTGGCATAGACGATGGCGTTCGATTTGACGTGCTTGACGACGCGGAAGGCAAAGAGGAGATCGGCGCGTTCGGCGGCGCTCGGCGCGCGCTTCGTCACGACCTTCAAATCGCTTTCGCCGATCCGGCCGTCATCGCGCGTCTGCAAGAGATAGCCGCCCGCGACCGAGCGCAGGGTCATGCCCGCCGCGCCGGGATCGGGCAAGGCGCCCGCTTCGAGAAGGCGCAAATTCTGCTTCTTCGCCAGCATCGCGCGCGCTTCTTGTGTCACGTCAGGCGCGATGATGACTTCGAGGAAGAGCTTGCCGATCGCTTCGACCGTTGCCGCATCGAGCGCGCGATTGACGGCGATGATGCCGCCGAAGGCGCTCACCGGGTCGCAAGCGAGCGCTTTCAAAAACGCCTCGCGCAAATCCTTGGCCGTGGCGACGCCGCAGGGATTGGCGTGCTTGATGATCGCGACCGCCGGCTCCGAGAACTCGGCGACGCATTCATAAGCCGCATCCGTGTCGTTCAAATTGTTGAAGGAGAGCTCCTTGCCTTGCAGCTGCTTTGCCGTCGCAATGCCGGGCCGCGTCGCCGCACTGTTGACATAGAAGGCCGCGTGCTGATGCGGATTCTCGCCGTAGCGCAGCACCTCCTTGCGCGCGGCGGCAAGATTGAGCGTCGCGGGGAAGCGCTCGCCTTCGAGCTCCGCGAACCAGGCGGCGACCGCGGCGTCGTAAGCGGCGGTGCGCGCGAAGGCGCGGCCCGCAAGCTTGCGGCGTAGCGCGAGCGTGGTCGCGCCGTCATGCGCTTTCATCTCGGCCAGCACTTCATCGTAATCCGCCGGATCGGTCACGACGGCGACACCATCATGATTCTTCGCAGCGGCGCGGATGAGCGCCGGCCCGCCGATATCGATATTCTCGAGACACTCCTCGAACCCGGCGCCGCGCGCGCGCGTCGCGGCGAAGGGGTAGAGATTGACGATGACGAGATCGATCGGCGCGATGTTATGCTTGGCGATGGCGTCGAGATGCGCCGGCAGATCGCGTCGCGCGAGGATGCCGCCATGAATGGCGGGGTGAAGCGTCTTGACCCGCCCGTCCAGCATCTCGGGAAAGCCGGTGACCGAGGCCACGTCCACGACCGGCAGCCCCGCTTCGGCCAGCGCCTTCGCCGTACCGCCCGTCGAGACGAGCTTGACCCCGCGCTCATGGAGGGCGCGAGCGAAGGGGACGAGGCCGGTCTTGTCGGAAACGGAAATCAGCGCCCGGGTAATCGGGCGTAAAGCTTCGGTCATGCGCGTTCCGTGATGAAAGAATCGTCGCCATCCTTAGTGGGCAGCCCGTGGGCGATCAAGCGCCCGTCACCTGCCCCAGAAGCTTATCCACATCTTCGGGCGCGCGGTTGCCGCGCCAGGCGACGATCTGGTCCGGCCGGATGAGCGCGAGATCGGCGCCGTAAAGATCGCGCAGCTCCGCCTCCGGCCGCTCGATGGCGGCGAGCGGCATGCCGCGTTGTTCCGCCGCGGCGGAAAAAGCGGCGGTCTCGGGCGGTGTAGGCCCGAGGCGCAGCAGGGTGAACTCGAAGCCGAGCGCGTCGTAGAGCGAGCGGCC
>CAYMNX010000482.1:0-4528 GCA_964391905.1 uncultured Rhizobiaceae bacterium | reverse complement strand
CATCGCCGGGATGAATTTCGATGGTCGGATGATCGTGATCACCTCCCGCCGCCTCTCCGCTCGCCATGCGAACCGATACGGCATTGCGCCGCGCAGTCGGAGAAAACGGGATCACAGAATTCTTTGGCCGGCTGAATCTAGCTTCGATCGTTGCTGCGATTGCGGGAACGGTCATCTGATTCCCTCTCTTCCGTGGTTCGTCCCTTTGGCAAAGTCGTCTGTCGTCGTTTGAAAAATAGATCAGAGGGTTTTGATGGAGCTATTGTACGTGCGTGAGAGGGCGACGCTACGTAAGTAGGCGCGGAACACCGCTGCGGTTAGGGGAAGCTATACTTAGGTTTAGACTTCAACCGCCGGCCTACGATGCCTCGATCACTTTGCACCGATCTTGGCGGCTCCCGATTGCGCCGCTCACGATTGGCAATCGGCCGACCATCGAGCCGGCAGGAGCGCGTCACTAAAACACGCGACTGGCGTTTGCGGACGGCAGCGTGCTCGAGACTTTTCCGCTGCGGCGCTTGCCTTAGGAGTTGCCTGGTGCCGGCTTCAGTGCCGCTTCGATGTATTTGACCAAAATGTCCCCATCGAAGGGCTTGCTTAGAAAAGCGATGGCGCCGGCGCGCATTACTTGCTCGCGGATCTTTTCATTCGGAAATGCGGTCACGAAGATCATCGGCAGAGCGCGACCTTGAGCGATCAGGAGACTTTGCAGCTCGGCACCCTTCAGGCCCGGCATTTGCAGATCCGCGATGATGCAGGATGTATCTTTTATGCGCTCCGATTGTAAAAATTCTTCTGCCGACGCGAAGGTATGGGTAACGAAACCGAGCGACCGGATGAGGCTTTGCGTTGCATCGCGAACCGACTCATCATCGTCGATGATTGATATGATAGGAACGGGAGGCAACCTGATGCACCTTTCCGACGGAGCGGGGCGAACGGACCCTAGACCCAAGGGACGGATTCCTAGCTATGTACGGCGCCTGGGGAAAAAAAATCATACTTAGGTTTAGGAGTCGGGCGCAGGCAGGTTAACGCTCAGGTGTTCGGCCATTCTCACCAGATCGGCAAGCGATCTCGCCCTCATTTTTCTCATGATGTGGCCGCGATGAATCTTAACGGTGATCTCGCTCAGCCCCATTTTCGCTGCAATCTGTTTGTTCATCAGCCCGGCGGTGACGAACGCCATCACCTCTCTTTCGCGCGGCGTCAATGAGTCGAACAGGACGCGGAGGCCTAAGACGGTCCTTTCGTGATCGCGCCTTGCGCGGTCACGCTCCAGCGCCCGGGCAACGGCGTCGAGCAAATCCTGGTCACGGAATGGTTTCGTCAAAAAGTCGACGGCGCCGGCTTTCATGGCGCGCACCGACATCGGAATATCGCCGTGGCCCGTGATGAAGATGATCGGAATATCGATACTGGCCTTGGCCAATTCCGTTTGGAAATCAAGGCCGCTTAGGCCCGGCAACCGCACGTCCAGCACAAGGCAGCTCGGAACCGAGGGGAGCTTGCTTTGCAACAGTTCAGTCGCCGAACCGAAGGTCCCGACTTGCAAGCCGACGGACCGAAAGAGGCTGCTCAACGCTTCGCGCAGGGACGGATCGTCGTCGACGACGAAAACCATCGTTTCTTCTATCGTGACATGGTCACTTGACGGAGGACTTTGTATCACGAGGGCCTTCTCCCCGGTGCAGCTCGCCCGCGAACGAACTGTAATATTGGGTTAGTATATCGAAGAAGATCGTTCGAAGGCCAGAGCGGTGCGGACGCATCCTTCCTGGTGCAGGCGGGCTTCTTTTCCTGCTCGAGGCCATCAAGCCGCGGCCGGGACGGCAGGGCGCGCCGAATTCGCCGCGCGGGATTGCTCCTTCCCCGCAAATATCGCCGCAAGCGGGCAAGATCCTTGAGGCAAGCGATGGACACCACCCTATATGACATCTAGGTGGCGGTTACGCCGATTTCAGACGGCTGCCGCGGTATCGGCGAGGTCAAGAGCAAGAGATGGAGCGCGTGCGCAGTATGGGTATCGGGTTGGCGATCGCCGCAGGGGCGCTGCTCGTCGGCTCTGCGCACGCTGATACGAATCCGTTTGTTGGCCGCTGGCATTGGAATCACACGCAATCGACATTGCCGCCGGGAGAACCCGCGCCCGACGACCTCGTGACCGAGATCTCCAGCGACGAGGATGAGAAACTGCGTTGGTCGGTTACCATCACCGCCGAAGGCCAAACGCATGACGAGACATTCGATGCTGTGGCCAATGGCGAATTCCATCTGGTCGGCGACAAGACGACAGCGGCTTTCCGCCTCCTGGGCGATTCGCTGCAGGCGACATTCAAAGGCCCTTCCGGCCAATCGGATACTTTTACCTGCACTATTTCGGAAGACCGGCGGAAGATGACCTGCAAGGGCACGGTGGATCAGGGTGACGGCAAAGCCGCGAACTACACAGACGTCTACGATCGGATGTGACCGGCGCGCTCTCTGGTTAGTGAGCACAGTTACTAGGCTCGGGGGTATGTAGCTCCCGTTACCGTGAAAAATTGTCGCGGGGCGGAATGGCTTTCCTGAATACCGCGTAACTTTTGCGCAAGAACGCGCGGTTTTTAGCAAGACCGAACCAGTTTGGCTTTCGCTCGGATCTGCGCTGCGGATAGGGATTTAGGCGGTGCGGTCGTGTTTCGTGATCAAAGCGACGATTGGCTCCGCTTTGAGACTGTCATGTAAAGCAGAGCGACCCCAAGCTTTGCGGCTTAAACCCGAATTTAATCGAAACATCGGGTGACGCAGTGCATTTGTCAGAGCAATAGCCATGGCAACATCGATCGATGCGATGCGAATTGCCTGCACGGACGAAGCAGAGTCGGATGACCAGATCATTGAGCACAGGGAAGGGCGGGTTTGTCGCACTTATCGCCGCGCTGGCATTGGGTTTGAGCGCGTGCAGCGTCGGGCCCGCCTATCAACAGCCCGATCTCGACGTTCCGGCTGCGTGGCGCGGTGAGGCGGCGCAATCGCCGGCATGGCCATCGGCCGATTGGTGGCGCGGTTTCGATTCATCGCAACTGGATAGCCTCATTGCCGAAGCGGAGGCTGGCAATCTCGACCTGGCGGCCGCGGTCGCGCGCATCCGCGAAGCCGATGCTCAGGCCCGCATCGCCGGTGCCGCTTTGCTGCCCTCCGTCGATTTGATCGGCGATGTGTCCCATCTCCATCAATCGTCGGGCTCGAATACGAGTGCGAATACGAGCGGGGGCGGCGGCGGAAGCAATTCATCGAGCCGCAACGCGCGCAGCACGCTTTATGATGCGCAACTCAGCGCCAGCTATGAGATTGATTTCTGGGGCAAGAATCGCGCGTCGCTCGAGGCGGCCAAGGAGACGGCGCAAGCCAGCCGCTACAACGCCGAAACCGTCGCGCTCACGACGGTCGCAAGCGTCGCCACGACCTATTTCCAGATCCTTGCGCTGCGCGATCAGATTGCGGTGACGCAAGATAATCTCACAAGCGCCGAAGAGGTCTTGAAGGCCCTCAGGGCGCAGCAGGCTGCCGGGACCGAGACGGCGCTCGACGTGGCGCAGCAGGAGACCACGGTCTCAACGCTGCAGGCCCAACTCCCGCCCCTCCAGCAACAGTTGCGCCAATTTATCGATGCGCTCGCGATACTTGTCGGCAAGCCGCCGGAGGCGCTCGATATCACGGCGGGAACCCTGGCCGACCTATCGCATCCGTCGGTTGTTCCGGGTCTGCCGTCGGATCTCCTTGAACGAAGGCCGGATGTCGCGATGGCGGAGGCTCAGTTGAAATCGGCCAACGCGAACATCACCGTCGCGCGCGCGGCGTTTTGTCCCCGCATTCAGCTCACGGCCCAAGGCGGCTTCCAAAGCGCAGCCTTATCGTCGCTCTTCACCCCGGCCGGCTTCGTTTACACGCTCGCGGCGGGCGTCACTCAACCGATTTTCGAGGGCGGCGCGCTCGAAGGGCAATATCAGCTCTCGAAAGCGACGTATGACGAGCTTTTGCAGGATTATCGCAAAGCGGTGATTTCGGCATTTCAAGACGTCGAGGATTCGCTGGTCGCGACCCAGCAGACGACCGAGCAGGAGCAGCGTCAGCAAAACGCGGTCGACACGGCGCAGCGCGCCTACGATATCGCCATTGCGCAACTCCACGCCGGAACCGTCAATGTGCTGACGGTCCTCAATACCGAGACGGCGCTCTTCACCGCTAAGAATACCTTGGTTCAGGTCAAGCTCGCGCGCCTGAACGCTATTGTCAGCCTCTTCAAAGCGCTGGGCGGCGGTTGGAGTGAAACGGGAGAGTCCAATGCGTAGCCTTTCGCCTTTACCGGGGAAGCGACGACCTTTAGCCCTTGCGTCGTTCGCGCTGATCGGCATGGCCGCGATCGGCGCGTGGTATTGGTCCTCGCGCACGGCCGCCGTGGATCCGCCCGCGGCGCCGCCGCCGGTGCCGGTCGAGACGGCCGCCGCGCGACGAGCCGATGTCCCGATCTATCTTGATGGACTCG
>CAYMNX010000481.1:0-10265 GCA_964391905.1 uncultured Rhizobiaceae bacterium | reverse complement strand
TCAACAATGCCTCGGTTTTCGAGCGCGACGAGGCGCTGACCGTCACGCGCGCGAGCTGGGACGCGCATATCGAGACCAATCTGCGCGCGCCCTTCGTGCTGATGCAGGAATTCGCGCGTCATTTGCCCGAGACGGGGCCCGGCGCGATCATCAATCTGCTCGATGAGCGGGTGTGGAACCTCACGCCGCATTTCGTCTCTTACACGCTGTCGAAAGCGGGGCTCTGGACACTCACCCAGGTGATGGCGCTGGCGCTGGCGCCGCGAATTCGCGTCAATGCGATCGGTCCGGGCCCGACCCTGCCCTCGCCGCGCCAGAGCGCCGAGCAATTTGCCCGCCAACAGGCGAGCGTACCGCTGCAGCGCGGCGCGACCCCGGAGGAGATCGCCGCCGCGACCCGCTTCATCCTCGGCGCCGCGGCGATGACCGGGCAGATGATCGCGCTCGATGGCGGCCAGCATTTGGGATGGGCCCAGCCCGGAGCGGTCCCGCCCCACCCTGAATAGGGGTTTACGGGCGAGTCGATCTTTTGGTGCTAAGCCTCGGAACTCGGCCGAAGATTCGTCTATCGACCAGAGCGGTGACCGACGACGCGCAGTTGTTCACAAGCCCGCAAAAGGGCGATGAAAGCAAGCGAATCCTTGGCGAAATTAAGTTCTGTGAAGATAAGTTTACGCACTGTCACAAAAACTGCTTGACATATCAAAGCGATACGTTCGTTGCACAAATTTTGTGCAAACACGCAAAAACCGCGATTTAACGCGATTACAGCGCCGGCGGGAGTAGGTTCTCAACAGAGTTTTCCACAAGTTTCGTGGATATCCCGCGGCCATGGCGGAAATCCGAGGCGAGCTTGGCCGGCGCGGGCACGATTGACGCGGGCGGCGGCCACAGCCAAGTGAAAGCGAGATGATCGACGATCCCGACCTTCCTGCCCCCGTCGCGGAACGCCCCAGCGAAGACGAGGGCGAGGACGCGCTTGGGCCGGCGACCGGCCAGCTGGCGCAAGGCGTCGAGGTCATTCGCGCGGCGCTGCGCACCCTTCCCTCCGCTCCGGGCGTCTACCGCATGCTCAATGCCAAGGGCGACGCGCTTTATGTCGGCAAGGCGAGCAATCTCAAGAACCGCGTCACCAATTACACGCATATCGGCAATCTCTCGAACCGGCTGCGGCGCATGGTGGCGGAGACGCGCTCCCTCGAGGTGGTGATCACCCACACCGAGGTCGAAGCGCTGCTGCTCGAATGCAATCTCATCAAGCGCTTGACGCCGCGCTACAACGTGCTGCTGCGCGACGACAAGTCGTTCCCCTACATCCATATTACGGGCGACAGCGATTTCCCGCAGATCGTCAAATATCGCGGCGCTTTGAGCGATAGCGGCGATTATTTCGGCCCCTTCGCCTCGGCAGGCGCGGTCAACCGCACGCTCATCGCCTTGCAGCGCGCCTTTCTCCTGCGCTCCTGCTCCGACAATGTCTTTTCAAGCCGCACCCGGCCTTGCCTCCTCTATCAGATCAAGCGCTGCTCGGCGCCCTGCGTCGGCCGCATCGACAAGGAAGGCTATGCGAAGCTCGTCGACGAGGCGCGCGCCTTCCTGCGCGGCCGCAGCCGCGATGTGCAGGAGCGCCTCGCCCGGCGCATGACCGAGATGGCCGACGCGCTCGACTTCGAAGGCGCGGCGCTGATGCGCGACCGCATCCGCGGCCTCTCTCATGTGCAAGGCCACCAGGACATCAATATCGAGGGCATGGGCGATGCCGATGTCATCGCCATCCACCAGGCCGGCGGCCATTTCTCGGTCCAGGTGTTCTTCTTCCGCGGCGGGCAGAATTGGGGCAATCGCGCTTATTTCCCAAGCCATGCGCAGGAGATGAGCCTCGCCGACGTCCTCGCCGCCTTCATCGGCCAGTTCTATGCCAATCGCCTCGCGCCGCCTTGCGTGCTCGTCAACGAGCTGCCGGCCGATGTGGCGCTGATCGCCGAAGCGCTCTCGACCCGGGCCGAGCGCAAGGTCGAGATCAGCGCGCCGCAGCGCGGCGACAAAAAGAAGCTCATCGAGCACGCGCTCGTCAACGCGCGCGAGGCCTTGGCGCGCCGCCTCGCCGAAAGCGCGGCGCAGGAGAAGCTGCTGCAGGGCGTCGCCGATGTCTTCGGGCTCGATGGGCCGCCGCGGCGCATCGAGGTCTATGACAATTCCCACATCCAGGGCAGCCACGCGGTGGGCGCGATGATCGTCGCCGGGCCGCAGGGCTTCATCAAATCCGCGTATCGCAAGTTCAACATCCGCGACACGGAGATGACACCGGGCGACGATTTCGCGATGATGCGCGAGGTGATGCGCCGTCGCTTTGCCCGTGCGCTCAAGGAGGACCCGGAGCGAACGCAGGGCATTTGGCCCGATCTCGTCCTGATCGATGGCGGCGAGGGGCAGCTTTCAACCGCGCTCGAGGTGCTCGCCGATCTCGGGATCGACGATCTCGCGGTGGTGGGGGTCGCCAAAGGGCCGGATCGCGATGCGGGGCGCGAGCGTTTCTTCCGCGAAGGAGAGCCGCCGCTGAGCCTCGATGCCAAGGATCCGGTGCTTTATTACCTGCAGCGCCTGCGCGACGAGGCCCACCGCTTCGCGATCGGTGCCCACCGCCAGCGGCGCGCGATGGCGATCACCGGCTCGCCGCTCGACGAGATTCCCGGCATCGGCGCCCGGCGGAAGCGCGCGCTCCTTCACCATTTCGGCTCGTCGCGCGGGGTCGCGGCGGCAGGGCTCGCCGATCTCGAGCGGGTCGAGGGCATCAGCAAAACAGTCGCAAAAAAGGTTTATGATCATTTCCATGCCGAAGGCTAAACTCAACCGGTCCCAATGCTGACTTCGCTTCCCAACCTCTTGACCTTGTCGCGAATTCTGGCGATGCCGCTGGTCGTCGCGACCTTCTACCTGCCGCCGCCCTGGGGGCCGTGGACCGGCTGCGTCATCTTCATCATTGCCGGCATCACCGATTGGCTCGACGGCAAGCTCGCCCGCGCCTGGGAGCAGCAATCGGAATGGGGCCGCATGCTCGATCCGATCGCCGACAAGCTTCTCGTCTCCGGCATCTTGCTGATGCTGACCGCGACGCAGCGCATCTCGCCCTCGGCCCTGCTGCCGACGCTGGTGATCCTGTCGCGCGAGATCCTCGTCTCGGGCTTGCGCGAGCATCTGGCCGGCATGCGCGTGAAGGTGCCGGTCACCAACCTCGCCAAATGGAAGACGACGATCCAGATGATCGCGATCGGCGTGCTGCTGGTCGGGGATTCCGGCCCCGATTTCCTTCATACGAAGCTGCTCGGCGAGGCGATGCTGTGGATCGCGGCGGTCTTCACCCTCGTGACCGGCTATAAGTATCTCCATGCCGGCATCGTCCACGTCTCGGGCGAGGAGACACGCCGGCGGAGTCCGCCGATCAAGAATGCCAAGCCGAGCCAGGTGACGTGAGGAAAATGCGGGTCTTCGGGCTGGCCGGATGGAGCGGCAGCGGCAAGACCACGCTGGTGACGAAACTCCTTCCGGCGCTCAACCGCCGCGGCCTCAGCGTCTCGACCGTAAAGCATGCACATCACACCTTCGACATCGATCAGCCAGGCAAGGATTCCTGGCTCCACCGCCAGGGCGGCGCGCGGGAAGTGCTGGTCGCGAGCGAGAAGCGCTGGGCGCTGATGCATGAGTTGCGCGGCGCGCCCGAGCCGAGCCTCGATGAGCTGCTGCGTCATTTGAGCCCGGTCGATCTCGTCCTCGTCGAGGGCTTCAAGCGCGCGCCCCATCCGAAGCTCGAGATCCACCGCCCCTCCATCGGCAAGCCGCTCCTCGCACCGGAGGATGCGGCGATCATCGCCGTCGCCTCGGACGCGCCGCTTCCCGGCTTGCACCTGCCGGTCTTCGCGCTCGACAATGTCGAGGCGATCGCGTCCTTCATCATCTCCCATTGCCGCATCGAGGTGGCCGCGGATGGCGCAGCTTAGCGACGACTGCTTTGCCTTCGGCGGCGAGCTCATGTCCGCCGGCGCCGCGCTCGCCCTGCTCAAGGAAAAGCTCGCCCCGGTTGCCGAGACGGAGCGCGTTGCGCTCAAGGATGCCGCCGGGCGCATCCTGGCCGAGCCGCTGATCGCGACCCGCGACGTGCCGCCCGCCGACAATGTCGCGGTCGACGGCTATGCCGTGCGCTTCGAGGACTTGAACGCGACCGAGGGCACGATCCTGCCGATTGCGGGCCGCGCCGCCGCCGGCCATCCGCTACGCGAGGAAGCGCCGCGCGGCGTTGCGATCCGCGTCTTCACCGGCGCGCTGTTGCCGCCAGGCACCGACACGGTGCTGATGCAGGAGGATTGCCGCGTCGTCAGCGGCGCGGTGACGATCCCGGCCGGCATCAAGCGTGGCGCCAACCGCCGCAGTGCCGGCGAGGATGTCAGAGCCGGCACCACCGTGCTCGAGGCGGGGCGCCGGCTACGCCCGCAAGAGGTGGGGCTGGCCGCGGCGCTCGGCCTGACGACGCTCGCGGTCTTCCGCCCGCTGCGCGTCGCCTTGTTCTCGACCGGCGACGAGTTGCGCGAGCCGGGCGACGCGCTGCCCTTGGGCGCGATCTTCGACGCCAATCGCTACACGCTGCAGGCCTTGCTCGCGGGGCTCGGCTGCGCCGTCTCCGATCTCGGCATCCTGCCCGACAGAGCCGATGCCGTGCGCGATGCGCTCGCGAAAGCGGCCGCGGCGCATGATCTCGTCATGACCTCGGGCGGCATGTCGACCGGCGAGGAAGACCACGTCAAAGCCGCGGTCGAGGCCGCGGGCAAGCTCCATTTCTGGCGCCTCGCGATCAAGCCCGGGCGGCCCGTCGCTATGGGGCAATTGGGCCGCGTGCCGTTCATGGGCTTGCCGGGTAATCCGGTGGCGGTGATGGTGACCTTCCTCCTGCTGGCGCGGCCGCTCGTGCTGCTCTTGGCGGGCGCCAAGGATGCGGGGCCGCGGCTTTATCGCGTGCGCGCCGGCTTCGACTACAAGAAAAAGCCCAACCGCACCGAATATGTGCGGGCGCGGCTGGTCAGGGGCGAGGATGGCGGCTGGGTCGCGGCGAAATTCCCGCGCGACGGCGCCGGCATCCTGACCTCGATGGTCGAGAGCGACGGGCTCGTCGAGATCGGCGAGGGCCTCGCGAAGCTCGAGAGCGGCGCGCCGGTCGATTTCCTCCCCTTCGCCGAAGTCATCCCGTGAACGCCCCTCTGTCAGCGGGCCCGCAAAGCACTTAGATTGAGGCCATGAAGATCCTCTATTTCGCCTGGCTGCGGACCCGCATCGGCACGGCCGAGGAGATCGTCGATCCGCCCGGCAGTGTGACGAGCGCGGCGGCGCTGATCGATTGGCTCAAGACCCGCGGCCCCAACTTCGCCGAAGCCTTGAAGAACCCCAAGCTCGTCCGCATCGCCATCAATCGCGAATATGTCGGGCTCGATCACCCGATCAAGCCCGGCGACGAGATCGCGCTGTTTCCGCCGGTGACTGGAGGCTGAGGCCATGATCCGCGTGCAGCGCGAGGATTTCGACGTCGGCAAGGAATTGGAGGCGCTGACGCGCGACCGCACCTCGATCGGCGGCGTTACCTCTTTCGTCGGCCTCGTCCGCGACGTCGCGGGCGGCGAGAAAATCACCGCGATGACGCTCGAGCACTATCCCGGCATGACCGAGAAGCAGCTTGCCGCGATCGCGGCGGAGGCGGAGCGGCGCTGGCCCTTGGATGCGGTGCTCATCATTCATCGCTACGGAGCCTTGGCCCCCGGCGACCGCATCGTCCTGGTCGCGACCGCCTCGGCGCATCGCGACGCCGCCTTCGATGCCTGCCGCTTCCTCATCGACTGGCTCAAAACCAGGGCGCCGTTCTGGAAGCTCGAAGAGACGACTGAGGGCGAGCGTTGGGTCGAGGCCCAGGCGAGCGACGACGACGCGGCACGGCGGTGGGGCGACGGTTAGGCCGCGCCTTTTTTATTGCTTCGCGCGCCGCCGCAGGAAGGCCATCGCGGCGAGCCCTGCCCCCATCACGGCAAGCGTGCCGGGCTCCGGCACAGCGGTTGCCGGCGAGATCACCAAGGTTCCTTGTTCGAAAAAGCGAGAATCGGGGGTTGAGTACTCGAACGAGCTAAAGGTGCCACCCCCGAGCCAACCGACGGCCCAATCATCGAATCCGGGTACGATGATGCAACCGCTGGAATTACAATTATTTCCGAACAACGCGCCGACGAGCGCGCCGGTTGCATCGAACATCAACGCGTGGGTATTGGCGGTCGCCGCGGTATAGGCAATTCCATTCCAGGTGAAGGTCAGCGACGACAAAAGGCCGTCACGAATTACATTGCCGCTGCCGCCGCCGGTCGGAATGATCGCCGTGTCGAAGCTGAAGCTTCCCGTCGAGGTCGCGCCGGCCAAGGGGCCGGTGGTGGCCGTAACCGTGAAATCGAAAGTCTCCAGCCCCGCCTTTGCCGCCGGCGTTCCGCCCAGAAGCGCCGCAACAACAATCGCCCCAAAGAGTCTTTTCATGACGCGACCCCAATGTTCGTTACTATGCATTAATGTTAGTTTTAATTAGATTCAACTGTTAGCTTATACTGCCATCTCCGTCCATTGAATTGTGGCGACGGCGCGTCCGGGCGAGCGCCAGGAGCCCATGATATTTTCTTGGAGCCTGTCGAAATCGCGCCGCGCCGCGCGTCATGGGGCTGGCGGCGCATGATGCCCGCCCATGAGAGCAGAGGAGAGGGCCGATGAAATACATGCTGCTGATCTACGGCAATGAGGCGGCGATGCAGGCCGCCCGCCAGGCCGATATCCAGCAAATGCTGGCCGCTTACGGCGCCTATACCGAGGCGCTGAAGAAAGCGGGCGTCTATATCGCCGGCGATCCGCTCGAAGGCACCAACACCGCAACGACCGTGCGCATCACGGACGGCAAGACGCAAGTCTTGAACGGCCCCTATGCCGAGACCAAGGAGCAGCTCGCGGGCTACTATCTCGTCGATGTGCCGGATCTCGATCAGGCCCTCTCCTGGGCCGCACGCTGCCCGGGCGCGAGCCATGGCGTGATGGAGGTCCGGCCGCTGCGCACGATGTGAGCGAGCGGCGATGCCCGAGGGCGACGAGACTGCGCGAGCGACGGCCGAGAGGGTGGCGCGTCGCAGCTATGGCAAGCTCGTCGCCTTCCTCGCCGCGCGAACGCACGATCTCGCCGCGGCGGAGGATGCGCTGTCCGACGCCTTCGCCGCGGCGCTCGGCGATTGGCCCAAAGGCGGCGTTCCCCACAATCCCGAGGCGTGGCTCCTCACCGTCGCGCGACGCAAGGCGATCGATGCCGGGCGACGGCAGCAGCGGCACGCGAGCGCCGCCGATGATCTGCGCCGCATCGCCGACGAGCTCGCGCAAGCCGCCGCTGCCGCAGAGCTGATAATTCCGGACGAGCGCCTGCGCCTCATGTTCGCCTGCGCCCATCCGGCCATCGAGGCCGCGATCCGCGCGCCGCTCATCCTCCAAGCCGTTCTGGGCTTCGACGCCGCGACCGTTGCCTCGGCCTTTCTCGTCGCGCCCGTGGCGATGCGACAGCGCCTCGTGCGCGCGAAGCAAAAGATCCGCGCCGCCGGCATCCCCTTTCGCGTGCCCGAGCGCGCGGAGCTGCCGGTGCGGCTCGATGCGGTGCTCGAGGCGATCTACGCCGCTTTCGCCGAAGGCTGGTCCGATCCCGCCGGCACCGAGCTGCGGCGGCGCAACCTTGCCGAGGAAGGAATTTGGCTCGGGCGGCTCGTGGTCTCGCTCCTGCCGGACGAGCCCGAGGCGCTGGGGCTCTTGGCGCTGATGCTCTATGCCGAGGCGCGACGCAATGCCCGGCGCGATGGTGCCGGCAATTACGTCCCGCTCGCCGGTCAGAATCCGGCATTGTGGGACGGCGCCCTCATCGACGATGCGGAAGCGCTGTTGCGCCGCGCGAGCGCGATGGGGGCGATCGGCCGCTATCAGCTCGAGGCCGCGATCCAATCGGCCCATGTCGTTCGCCGCCGCAACGGCGCAGCGGATTGGAAGGCGATCGCCGCGCTTTATGACGCGCTCTTCACGCTCACGGGATCGCCGGTGGTCGCGATCAATCGCGCGGTCGCGCTCGCCGAGACCCAGGGCGCCGCGGCGGGGCTCGCCGCTCTCGACGCGATCGCCGGCGATCCGCGGCTCGCGCAGTATCAGCCTTACTGGGCGGCGCGCGCCGGACTCTTGGCGCGGATCGGCGAGGCCGCGGCCGCGGACAAGGCCTATGAACTGGCGATCGGCCTCGAAGCCGATGCCGCGGTGCGGCGCTTCCTGCAAGAACGGCGCGCGGCGTTGCGCAGGTGAATGCGGAGGATGCCGCTCGTCATTATTGTTTCCGCGTCAGCAGGAGTGGGAATTTACGTGTCGGGAGGTCGTGGCCATCTACCTGTAAAATCCAATATTCTTGTCCTGCTTGGCGTCAGCCCGCGTCGAGTCATTTCTGCTCGGTCGATTTCGATTGATCCCTTGTATCTGCATGGATCGCTAATCGATGCTACCGGACCGCCGGTACCCATCGGATTTGACGGACGGCCAAAAATGTCGATATCCCACCAGAAGGATACGCAGTTCGTCCAGCCTTCCGGCGCAGGAAAACAGGATTCAGGTTTTGTAGGCAAACATATCGTCGTATCGAGATAGTAATGCAAAGGTACGCCGTCGCACGTCACGCTCCAGCCGAAACCTGCCATTCCATTTACAGAGCAGTAGTCTGGATGAAGCGCTACTGCGACTGTTAATCCCGGTTGCCTAATAGCTTCCAAAGAGACCCGCAAAGCGGCCTGCGTATTCGGTACTTTGTAAATACCCCAGAGCGCACGCCCGACGAATAGCGTCACAAGCCCAACTCCGATCAACGCGAGAATGAGAATCGGGGATGCACGCTGGGGATCGTAAGGTGGCGGCGTCATGTCGGTCGCGAAAGCTGGGCGGCACGTCGCAATGTATGCATGTTGGGTTAATCAAGTGCCAAAAATGGCGCGCATGAGCGGCGTCATGACCGCGCTTGTGCCCGCTCATCCGCGAATTTTTCAAACAAAGACGTGGATGCGCGGGACAAGCCCGCGCACGACGATCTTCTTTACCGCCTTAGAGCGTCATCGCTCTTGCGCGAAGCGACGATCAACCCACCGTCGCCGCTTCGGGCGTGCGGACGAGCTTGTCGAAATCGGCCATCAGCTGCTTGCTGATCGGGCCGACCGGGAATTTGTATTCGCCGATTTGCGTCACCGGCGTCACCTCGGCGGCGCTGCCGGTGACGAACACCTCCTGCGCGCGCGTGAGCTCGCTCGGCATGATCGCGCGCTCGATTACCTTGATCTGCCGCGCCTTGGCGAGACCGATGACGGTCTGTCGCGTGATGCCGTCGAGAAAGCAATCGGGCGTCGGCGTATGCAGCTCGCCATCGATCGCCAAGAAGATATTGGCGCCGGTCGCCTCCGCGATCTGCCCGCGCCAGTCGAGCATCAGCGCGTCGTCGAAGCCCTCGGCCTCGGCCGCATGCTTCGAGAGGGTGCAAATCATGTAGAGCCCCGAGCATTTGGCGGCGGTCGGCGCGGTGTTGGGCGCGGGCCGCGCCCATTTCGACCAGGCCATGCGGATGCCCTTCAACCGCGCCTCGGGCGAGAAATAGGCTTTCCAATCGTCCCACACCGCGATCGCCATGTGGATCTTGGTGAGCTGGGCCGCGACGCCCATCTGCTCGGGCCCGCGCCAGGCGATCGGACGCACATAGCCGTCCGGCACGCCGGAGGCGCGCACCGCGGCCATCGAGGCTTCCTCGATCTGCTCGAGGCTCCAGGGGATGGTGAAGCCGAGGATACGCGCGGAATCGATGAGGCGCTGGCTGTGCTCGCGCAGCCTGAAGATGCGCCCGCCATAGACGCGCTCGCCCTCGAACACCGCGCTCGCGTAATGGAGCGCATGGGTCAGCACATGGACGCGGGCGTCGCGCCACGGCACGAGCTTGCCGTCGAACCATATCGTCCCGTCGCGATTGTCGAAGGGTTTGCCGGCTGTGGCCATCGTCCGCGTTCCTCGAGGATTGCGTCTCTCTCTACGCTTCGCAGGGAGGCTGCGACGCGCCTTGCCTAAAATGTAGCAACCCTGCTAAAAATAAGTCAACATGTCTGACATAAAAACCGAGGACGCGCCGGTCTATCTCAGCGAGGACGAAGTCCGGC
>CAYMNX010000480.1:0-3218 GCA_964391905.1 uncultured Rhizobiaceae bacterium | reverse complement strand
GGCAAGGTCACCGAGGAATACGGCGTCTGGGTCGAGAAGAGCATGTATGGCCGCAAATATATGGGCATCGAGCGCGCGACCTTTCTCATCGACGAGAAGGGCAAGGTGCAGCAGATCTGGCGCAAGGTGAAAGTGCCGGGCCACGCCGACGAGGTGATGAAGGCCGTCAACGGGAAGTGAGGTAAGACGAAAGAAATTGATTCTCGTCATGGCCGGGCTCGTCCCGGCCATCCACGGGTTTTTTAAGCGAAGCACCTTAATGATCGGCAGCAGGTGATGCCTGGTGGCTGGGTATACATCATGACCAATCGGCCGAATGGCATACATTATGTCGGCGTCACGAGTGATCTGGTGAGACGTATTACCGAGCACCGTGACGATGCATCGAAGGCTTCACCAAGAAATGGTTTGAAGAGATTGGTATTCGTGGAGCAGTACGAAGACATTTCGACCGCAATCCAACGCGAGAAAAATATGAAACATTGGCCCCGCGCTTGGAAGGTCCGACTGATCCTGGGTCAGAATCCCAATTGGGACGATCTCTATGATCGGCTCTTCTGACCCCGTGGATGGCCGGGACAAGCCCGGCCATGACGGGATTAAAGTAAGCACCCTGAGTGATGCGGCCTGTGCGGTCCTCGAGGCGAGCGCGCCGGAGGAAAAGGTCGCGCGCTCGCATCGCGTCGCCGCGGCATGGCGCGACGGCGCGCTCGATGCGCTCGGCAATTCGCGCCCCCCCGATCGGCCGGCGCGGCCCGCGCGCCCGGTGCTGAAGCCGCCGCGCGAGATGCCGAAACGGCGCAGCGCCGGCTCGGCGCAGAACCGCATCGCCCTGCTCCATGCGCTCGCGCATATCGAGCTCAACGCGATCGATCTCGCCTGGGACTTGATCGCGCGCTTTGCCGCGCCCCAACTGCCGCGCGACTTCTACGACGATTGGATCAGGGTCGCCGATCAAGAGGCGAGCCACCACGCGCTTCTAGCGCAGCGCCTTGAGGCGCTCGGCGCCGCTTACGGCGATCTGCCGGCGCATGACGGCCTCTGGGAAGCGGCGCAGGCGACGGCGCATGATCTTCTGGCGCGGCTCGCGATCGTGCCCCTCGTCCTCGAGGCGCGCGGCCTCGACGTGACGCCGCAAATGATCGAGCGCCTCAAGAACTATGGCGACGAGGCGAGCGCGGCGGCGCTCAAAGTGATCTATGACGAGGAAGTGGGCCATGTCGCGACGGGGCGGCGCTGGTTCGAATGGGAATGCGCGCGGCAGGGGCTCGCGCCGATTGCGACCTATCACGCGCTGGTGCGGCGACATTATCGCGGCGCGCTGAAGCCGCCCTTCAACCACGCGGCGCGCCGCGCGGCGGGCTTCGACGCCGCGTTCTACGAGCAGATTTAGTCGGGTCACTGATCTAACTGTCGCGCCGCCCGATCACCGCCCAGAGCGGATCGTGCGGCGAGTCCGGCGGCACGAGCGTGCGCGTCGCGACCGATGCGAAGCCCGCGCGCGCGAGATAGAGGCGCACCAGTTGCTGATGCTGGCCCATGGCGAGCGCCTGCCAGATGAGCACGGCCTTGGTCGGAAAGCAGCGATTGGAGAAGGTGATGGCGATGGCGCCGCCGGGCTTCAGGACGCGCAGGGCCTCGCGGAAGACCGCGACCGGATGCTGCAGATATTGCACCGAGACGCAGAGCCCGATCGCGTCGATCGATCGATCGGCGAGCGGCAGAACCTGATTCTCATTCAGATCCTCTACGAACCAGCGCGAGTAGCGCGGATTGGCCTTGAGCTCCTCCGCGCTCATGCCGTGGCCGATCACCTCGGCATACGCGATCTCGGGCGGGAGATGCGCGACCCAGCTCCCCATCAGATCGAGGATCGTGCCGCCCGCGGGAAAAATCTCGCGATAAAGCGCCGTCACCGCCGCGATCGCGTGATCGTCGATATGCGTGACGAAGCGCGGCTGCGCATAGAAGACCCGGTCGGGTGCGCGATCCTCTTTCTCGAAGGCTTGCGGTGGGAAGTCGGGCAGATCGTCGCTCAAGAGCCGCTCCCGAGAATTGAAGAGGAACCAACAAGACGCAAAAGACACGAAGACTTTCTTTGTGCCTTTGCGTCTTCGTGGTTTACCTTTGGTTGCCTACTCCCGCACCTCTTCGGCGGCGGCGTCGGCGCCTTTGATGCGCTGGGCCAGCGAGGCTTGCAAGAACGCGTCGATGTCGCCGTCCAAGACCTTGTCCGACTGGCTCGTCTCGACGCCGGTGCGCAGGTCCTTCACCATCTGATAGGGCTGCAGCACGTAGGAGCGGATCTGGTGGCCCCAGCCGATATCGGTCTTGGTCGCGTTCATCGCGTCGGTCACCGCCTCGCGCTTCTTGAGCTCGATCTCGTAGAGCCGCGCCTTCAGCATCGCCGTCGCCTTGGCGCGGTTCTGATGCTGCGAGCGCTCGCTTTGCACCGCCACGACCACCGGGTCCTCGCCGGGCAGCGTGTAGGTCATGCGCACGGCGCTGTCGGTCTTGTTGACGTGCTGGCCGCCCGCGCCCGAGGAGCGATAGGTATCGACGCGGAGATATTTGTCCTCGATCGCGACCTCGATCTTGTCATCGATCACGGGGTAGACCCAGACCGAGGCAAAGCTCGTATGCCGCCGCGCATTGGCATCGAAAGGCGAGATGCGCACGAGGCGATGAACGCCGCTCTCGGTCTTGAGCCAGCCATAGGCGCACTCGCCGAGGATGCGGATCGTCGCCGATTTGATGCCGGCGCCCTCGCCCGCGCTCTCCTCGAGCCATTCGACCTTGTAGTCATGCTGCTCCGCCCAGCGGATATACATGCGCAAGAGCATCTCGGCCCAATCCTGCGCCTCGGTGCCGCCCGAGCCGGCATGGACTTCGAGATAGCAGTCATTGGCGTCGGCCTCGCCCGAGAGCAGGCTCTCGAGCTCGCGCTCCTTCACCTCCTGATGGAGGCGATCCAATGTCTTCTGCGCCTCGTCGAGCATCGTCTGGTCGCCCTCGGCCTCGGCCATCTCGGCCAGGGCCAGCGTGTCGTCGACCTCGCGCTCGATCTTCAGATAGCCGTTGACGCCCTTGTCGAGCCGCGTGCGCTCGCGCATCAGCGCTTGCGCGCGCGACGAATCGTCCCAGAGCTTCGGATCCTCGATGAGCGCGTTGAGCTCGGCTAAGCGCCGCGTTGCCTTGTCCCAGTCAAAGATGCCTCC
>CAYMNX010000479.1:0-5422 GCA_964391905.1 uncultured Rhizobiaceae bacterium | reverse complement strand
CCGTCGGCGGTCCCCGCATCGGCGGCGATGACGGTGACCTCGGCCAGGGGCAACGCAAACTTGATGCGCGCGACCGCACCCTCCACCGACGCCCCACCGCGACCGTTCACCGTAACCGCCGCGCCTTCGGCCGCAAGCCCTTCGGCGATGGCAAAGCCAATCCCAAGCGTCGATCCCGTCACCAGAGCGCGTTTGCCGCGCAGCGCCAAATCCATCTCGCCTCCCTATTTCCTTCGCGTCATGAGGCCACACCTTGCCATCATGTAATAGCGAGATGGCGCAATGTCATCCGCGTCGGCGCTTTCGCCCTGCTGGACGATTCCCGGTCCGGAATTTGGATCGCGGGGCGGTCGCGGCCGTCCCCGCCTCGCCTTTTCCCGCGGGAGCGCGCGTCGCGGATGAGAACGCACCTTCAGACTCGAGCGATGAGCCGAACAAATCTGCATAGACGGTTGGCCGCGACAGTTTGCCGAAGCTTGATCTAGATCAAGAGGCAGCCGTAGCCAGGGTGGTGCAATTCGCCATGTATTGCCACCCTAGTCGCGCGCCTTGCTGCATTCGCAGGGGGAGCGGCACTTGAGAACACGCGCAAGGGATGAACACGATGGATCCGCGAGCGATGGGCAACTGACGGCTTCGGCACCATGACGAGAAGGAGCGAGCATGGCAAAAATCGTATTAGGGGCCGGCTGTTCGCACAGCCCGCTGTTGGCAACCAAGCCGGAGCAATGGGATCTGCGCGCCGATGATGACCGCAAGAATCCGGCGCATCCGTTCCGCGGCGGCGTCTATACTTTTGATCAGCTCGTCGCGCTCCGCCGCGACGAGGATCTCGCAGCTCAGATAACGGCCGACCGTCGCCGCGAGCGCGATGCTCGGAACCAACGCAATCTGAGCCTGCTGGGCGAGACGATCAAAGCCGCAAAGCTCGACGTCCTGGTGATTTTTGGCGACGATCAGCACGAAATCCTGCTGGGCGACAACATGCCGGGCTTCATGGTCTTCACCGGCAAGGAGATCCCCTTCCGGCCGACTTCGGCAGAGCGCCTCGCTGCGATGTCGGAGGGCATTCGCGTCGCTAATTGGGCGCGCGTCCCCGAGAAGGACATGATGCTGCGCGGCGCGCCGGAGCTTGGAGAATTCGTCGTACGCGCCGCGATCATTGATGGCTTCGACGTCGCGGTTTCAAGCTACATCGCGAAGAAAGAGCATGCGGAGGACAGTATCGGCCATGCCTTTGGCTTCTACTATCACCGTCTGCTCGATGATTTCGCCGATACGCCGTCGCTCGCGACCTTGCCGATCTTCATCAATACCTTCTTTCCGCCGAACCAGCCGCCCGTCCGCCGCGTCCTGGAATTCGGCCGTTCGGTCGGCCGCGCCATTCGGCGCTGGGATCGGAGCCTGCGGGTCGGGATTGCGGCGTCGGGCGGGTTGAGCCACTTCGTCATCGATGAGGCGCTTGACCAGCGATTATTGGCGGCGTTTACCAAAGGCGATATCGCAGCAATCCTCGACGAGCCGGAGGCGCATTTCCAGTCGGGGACATCAGAGATCAAGAACTGGATCGCGGCCATGGGTGCGCTCGAAGGCACGGGCCTTGCCTTCAAGCTTTTGGACTATGTGCCGTGCTACCGCTCGCTTGCCGGCACCGGCAACGCGATGGCCTTCGGCCTCTGGCAAGCGGCGCACTGAGCGCCCCGCCAGAAGGACTAATAGCGCTGTTCCGTCGCCGCTTCGCGTCCGGCGATGAAGCCTTGGCAGGTCGCGCGCGCCAGCCCGTGCATGCTGAATCCGCCTGCCGATTCGCCGGCGCAATAAAGGCCCGGAATCACGGCGCCTTTCAAATCGACCACCTGGCATTTGGCGTTGATGCGCAGCCCCGCGCGGGAATCATGCACGACGGGCGTCGCCCAGGCGGCGTAGAAAGGCGGCTTTTCGATCTTGTAGAGCGGTTTCGGCTTGCCGAAATCGGAATCGACTCCGTCGACGACAAAGTTGTTGTAGAGCGCGACGGTGGCAGCAAGCGCTTCGGGCGGCATCGGCACGCGCTGGTATTTCATCTTGATCTTGGCAGCGAGCTCTTCGATCGTTGCCGCCTCGAAGAAGAAGCCGGCATCAATATCGACGTAAGGCGGCTTCGTCTGCCATTTCTCGCGCGCGACGGCATTGGCATCGAAGATCGCCCAGATCGGGCCGCCGCCATTCTTCCCATCGTCAAAGCCGGCAAGCGCCGCGTTGAGCCAATTGTTAGGCTCATAGCGAATGTTCTTCGCGTTGAGATAGTGCCCATGCACATAGGGCTTGATCGAATTATAGTTGTTCGCCGTGAATTGCTTGCCGGTCTCGTCGTAGAAGCGCTTGCCAAGCATGTTGACGAGGATGACATCCTGCCAGTCGGCGACGCGCAGCCCCGTGGCGCGCGCCTTGTGGAAAATCTTGCTGCCCGGCTGCCAGTGCAGATTGACATAGCCATATTGCGTGCCGATGCGGCCGGGCTTGGTGATGGTCGCGCCGAATTCGCCGACCTGATTGTAAAGCCCCCAGAGCGAGGCACCGATTTCCATCGCCGCAAGCTCTCCGCTCGCATCCTGGTCGGACCAGGGCATGCCGGCAAGCCCGCAATATTCCTCGGTGAGACGCGGATCGAACATGCGCCGGAACTCGACATTGCCGCTCGAGCCTCCGGTCGCGATGATCACCGCCTTGTTGGCGCGGATGTCGCGCGTCTCGCCGCGATGCTGCACGGCGATACCGGTAACACGCCCGTGACGGCCGCCTTCACGATGGAGCGCGGTCATGCGGTGCTCGAGCAGAATTTCGACGCCAGCCTTGCGCGCCGCCGCCTCCAAGGGTCGCATCAGGCCGTTGCCGGTCGAATAGGTCAGGCGGTCTTCGGGCGCGGCCGGCGCGCCGGTCTGCACCAAAGGCCAATCGACCGGCACGGCATGCATCTCGCGCGGCACCGAATTGCCGACCGCACCGCCGCCGCGCTGGTCCGGTGCCTTGTCCGCAAAGACGACGCCATGCGCCACCAGGAACTCGAAGGTCGGCGCGCTCCAATCGGCAAAGGCGCGGATGATTTCGCGGTCGTTGTAGCGATAGTCGGGAAAGCCATTGGGCTCGACGACAGACCAGTCCGTCAGGTCCTTGAAAAGGAGATCGGGCGAATCCGCGATGCCGTATTTCTTCTGGGCGCTGGTGCCGCCACCCAAAGGCACGTTGCCGCCGCTCGTGATCGCATGCCCGCCGATATCGGCCTCCGCCTCGACCACAATCACCGATGCGCCGGCCTCGCGCGCAACGATCGCCGCGGGCAAACCGGCCGCCCCCGAGCCGATCACCACGACATCGGCTTCCGACTCCCATGTTACCATTGCCTATCCTCCCCCGCACTGCTTGCCGAGCCGGGAAAGGCATAGCGAGGACGGCGCGGCGGCGCCAGCCCTTGCTTCAGCGTTCCGACAATTGGCGAATGAAGTTCGCGGTCAGCGGCTCGCCGCTGCGATCCGCGAGGAGGCTGGTATCGGCGCCGCCCAGCGTCGCTCGAACCAGCGAGCCGATCAGCCGGCCGTGATAATAGACCGCGCGACCGCGCAGGGTCACGGCGTCGCCGCCGCCGCTTGCGCCGAAGTAAAGCGGCAGAACGTCACGGCGATCCGGCGTGACAGCAATGGCAATCATGCTCGGGGCAAAGAGCGGCAACTCGATGATGCCGCTTTTGAGCGCGGAGCAGCTGCCGGTACCGAAAGCGAATTCGCAGGTTTGGCGGTCGCGGAAATTAGGCGCGGTGTCGGCATGGATCGCCTGCGCGCGGGCGACGATGGCGCGGCAGCCACCATCGTCGAAAACGCGCCGACAATCCTCGCTCGTTATCAGAATGACGGCGTGGACGGGAGTACGATGGGCAATGCCGTAAGCGAGCAAGACGGCCAGGATTGCGAGGATCGCGCCGAGCACCACGGTCATGCCGCGCCCGCTCTGCCGAAAACCGGGATGTGTAAGAATTTCCGCCATCGTGCCTGCGCGCTCTTCTGCGCCGGATCGATGCTATGCGGATAACCTTACCCGAAGCTGAATGGCAGAGCCGGCAGGTCGCGCTTTGCCCCTACGGTGCGACTCGTGCTGCGATCCGCTCAGGAACCCGCCAAGGATGCGCGAGGGGACTAAGCAGGCTTCTGCAGCATGAAAATGAGAACGCCGTCCGGCTCTTCACGGCAATCGAGCAGAATGGCGCCGGTGACGCGGCAGAAATGCTCGAAATCCTTGATCGCGCCCGGATCGGTCGCCAGCACTTGCAACGTAGCGCCGGGCGCCACCTCTTTCATGGCCTTGCGCGCCTTCAGCACCGGCAGGGGACATTTCATGCCCTTGGTGTCGACGATCACGGCATCGCTCATAGGTCAATACTAGCCAAAACCGGCACGTCCTCAAACGCGTCGCGCGCAAAGCTGGCGTGAGTTGTGCGGATGCGCTCTTAAGGAATCCCAAGATATTTATGGGTCTGAAGGCTGAGGCGCCAGCGCGGATGCGCGAGGCAATAGGCGATCGCCGCGGCGGTATTCGCGGCGCGCGCCGGCCCATCCATCGGTTGCAGCAGGAAGTGATCGAAGGCGAGGCCCTCGAAACGCTCCGGCGCCATGCCCACTTGCGGGAAGACGAGCTTCAGCTCATCGCCCTGCGTCAGCGCGAGCGGTGCGCCCGCTTTGGGGCTGACGCAAACCCAATCAATACCGGACGGCGGCAGCAGCGTACCGTTGGTTTCGATGGCAATCTCAAAGCCCGCGCCATGAAGTGCTGCGACGAGCGCCGCATCGAGTTGCAGGAGCGGCTCGCCGCCGGTGCAGACGACGAAGGGCCGCCGATCGCCGCGCCAGGAGCGCGCAATAGCGGTTGCGAGTTCCTGAGCGTCGCCAAAGCGGCCGCCACCCGACCCGTCGGTGCCGACGAAATCGGTGTCGCAGAATTGGCAAATGGCGCGGGCCCGGTCCGCCTCGCGACCCGACCAGAGGTTGCAGCCGGCAAACCGGCAGAACACCGCCGCGCGCCCGGCCTGCCGCCCCTCGCCTTGCAGCGTCAAAAAAATTTCTTTGACGGAATAGGGCATGATTGGCGCTCGATGGATCGTGCCCATTATAGCGCTCCGTCTCGCTCCTTCCACCGCACGCCTTCCGTGAGGCACGGGCCGGAGGTGCCGCGCGGGATCAAATCGACTGCAAACGCGTTGATAATGAATACCGGCGCGACAGCGGCGCCGTCGGACGTTCGGGACCCTTCGCGCCGCCAGCGTCTTATCGTGCATGGGAGAATCTCAATGCCGGAGAAACGAACGATCGAGAAGGCGCAAGAAGACAAGCGCGAGGGTAAAGCCCCCACGACACAGGCGGGCGAGTTCATCCGCGAGGAAATGCACCACATCCGC
>CAYMNX010000478.1:0-3575 GCA_964391905.1 uncultured Rhizobiaceae bacterium | reverse complement strand
AAAGCGGCGGCGCGCTCCAGGCGAGCTCATGCCCGCCCAAGGTGATGACCACCATGATCGAGCTCGCCGCGCCGATGATCAGCAAGGCACCGGCGTAATCGATGCGATGCCGCAGGCGCTTGGGCTTCAGTCCCCGCAACGTGAATTCGGCGATGATCATCGCTGCGATGCCGAGCGGAATGTTGATCCAGAAGGCGAAGCGCCAGCTCAGCTGGTCGGCGAACCAGCCGCCGAGCATCGGCCCGATCACGCTGGCGGCGCCGAAGGCCGCCGAGAAATAGCCTTGATAGCGGCCGCGCTCGCGCGCCGGCACGACATCGCCCGCTACGGCAAAGGCCATCGGCATCAAGGCGCCGCCGCCAATTCCCTGCAGCAGGCGGAACCCGATCAGCTGCGTCATATCGGTCGCAAGCGCGCAGAGGACCGAGCCGACGATGAAGATCGACATGGCGATCTGAAGGATGATCTTGCGGCCGTAGAGATCGCTGAGCTTGCCGTAGATCGGCGTCACCGCGGTCGAGCTCAAGAGGTAGATCGAGATAATCCAGGAAATGCTCGCCTCGCCCGAGAGATCGCGCGCGATGCGCGGCAACGCCGGCGCGAAGATCGACTGATCGATCGTCGTCAGGAAGAGGCTGAGCATCAGCCCGGTCATGATCGTCGCGATCTGACGATGGGTGAAGGCGGGGACGGGAGCGGCAGCGCGCGCCGCTTCCGGCGTCAAGGCATCCATAACATTCCTCGGGGGAGACAAGAGGGCGACTTAATAGCCGAGCGCCCGGGTTTTGACACGCGCGCGGCCGCGATAGAGCAGCGATGTCATCATGCCAGCCCTGCGATCACGCTTTCGAGCTTCTCGAGATTGCGCGGCCAGCCATAAGCGCTGCCGCGATAATTTGTCTCATCCTCCAGCCGGAAGCCCGATTGCTCGAGGCGCAGCAGCGTGCCGCCGCCTCGCGTCGGCGTCAGCGTCCAGGTGACGATGGTCTTGAGCCCGTTCGCGGCTTCATCGCCCGACGCCTCCCAGCGATAGGAGAGCCGCCGCTGCGGCTCGACAACGAGGACCTCGCCATCGACGACGCCGTTCCAATGCGGCATCGGTGTCGCGCGAAAGTTGAATTTGCGGCCGACGACCGGCGCGAAATCGTTTTTCATCAGCCATTCCGCGAGCAGCGCGCTTTGCGTCAGGGCGCGCCAGACCTTCTCCGGCGGATGCGGCATCTCGCGCTCGAGGACGAAGCTGCGCGTGGCGACAGTTCCTTCGGTCATTAATCCTTCTCCTCGGCGATGACGCGTGTTCCTGCGGCCGCTTGCTCCAGACGCTCGAGCACATGCGGCCAACCCTGCGACATTGCGTCATAGGCCGCGGCATTTTGCGCACCGAAGCCGCGATGCTCCATACGCAGGCGCGTGCCGCCGGGCGCGGGCGTCAAGGTCCAGGTGACGACGCTGTCGAGCGCCGAGCCATAAGCGGCATTCGTCGCCGATCCGCCCTTCCAGGAATAGGCGAGGCGCCGCGGCGGCTCGAAAGCGGTGATCTCGCAATCGACGATTCCGTTCCAATCGCCCATCGGCTTCGCCCGAAAGGTGAAGCGGGCGCCGAGCCGCGGCTCGAAATCATTCTGCATCAGCCATTCGGCGATCAGCGCGCGCTCGGTCAGGGCCCGCCAAATTTTCTCCGGCGGATGCGGCATCACCCGCTCGACGACGATGGCGCGCGTGGCGGTTGCTTCGTCGATCATTGATCCATCCTCTCGAGCAAATCCTCGAGCGCATCGAAGCGCGTGCGCCAGAAGGCGGCGTAGAGGCTCATCCAGTCGATGAGCGGCGCGAGCGCCTTGGGCTCGGCGCGGTAATGGGTCTCACGGCCGGCCCGCCGGTCGATGACGAGGCCCGCGGTCTTGAGCAGGCCCAAATGCTTCGACACCGCCGGCTGCGAGATGCCAGAACCTCCGGTCAGCGCATGCACCGTCTGCTCGCCCTCGCGGCACAGCCGCTCGAAAATCGCCCGCCGCGTCGGATCGGCGAGGGTGCGGAAGAGCAGGTCGGGGGCGGCGGCCGTGGTCATCTGATCGATAACTCGTAGGTTATGGATCAGTTCCATAACCCATGAGTTATGATTGAGTCAAGCCCAATTCTGGGCCGATGCGCTATTGCGAAGCGAAGCAGAAGCTCCTCGATCGCGTCGTCGCAACGCTCCTCGCGATACGATGGGCCTACCGCCCCAGCCAATCCTCCAAAAGGCGGCGGGCAATCGAATCGCGGCGCGGCAGGCGAAACTCCTCGTCATCGACATGGGAGAGGAGCCAGGAGCGCTCGTACCAGCGTGCATCCTCGAGCTCCGAATGATCGACCTCGATATGGGTCGTCCGCGCGCGCGCGTGGAAGCCGAGCATCAGCGAGGCGGGGAAGGGCCAGGGCTGCGAGGAGTGATAGACGATCTCGTCGAGCTCGACCTTCGTTTCCTCATAAACTTCGCGCGCGACCGCCTCTTCGAGACTCTCGCCCGGCTCGACGAAGCCGGCGAGGGTCGAATGCATGCCCTTGGGCCAGGCCGCTTGCCGCCCCAAGAGACAGCGATCGCCGTCATGGACGAGCATGATCACCGCCGGATCGGTGCGCGGGAAATGCGGCGCGTTGCATTGGGAATCGGTGCAGCGGCGGACATGGCCTGCCTCCTCGGCCTTGGTCGGGCTGCCGCAGAGGCCGCAGAAGCGATGCCGCGAATGCCAATAGGCGATGCCGCGCGCGAAAGCGAGAAGTGAGCCCTCATGCCGCGGCAAGAGCGGACCGACGCGGCGCAGATCGATGAATTGCGCCGGCGGCTCGGCGCGGACGACCTCTTGCGGCGTCTCGATCTCGGAAAGGTCGCAGGCGAAGAAGGCGCGCTCTTTATGGAGGCCCAAGAGCACCGCCTCGCTGAAGGCGGTGGCGATCGCGTCGGGCGCCAGGAACACCGCGTGCGGCGCCTCGCCCTCGGCGATGAGATTATGTCCGCGCCACACCGGCACGAAGAGGCTCGTGCCGTCGGAGAGCTTCTCGGCGAGCCAGGCCTCGTCCCGCCTCAGATGCGAGGCGCGGTCGAGCCCGCCCGAATAGACATTTAAAATCTTCCCGTGAAAATCCGGCATGTGCACCCTCGTCCCACGCATTCTACGATAGTTTCGCCGGTTTGGAGCCCATGTGCTCAAAATGATGCTGCTCGAAGCGTCCGCTGTGACGTTCCCCCTCACTCAGCTTCGGCTCGGCTCTGCCTCGCCAAGCCTGCGCAACCTCTCCCCCACGGGGAGAGGGAAGGGTGAGGGCGGGGTGGCTTGTGGCGATCCGCGGCGATCCTGATATAGTCCTACCGGGAGGCCGGCGATGGACAGGCTCCTCGCCAACCCGGTCAGGTCCGGAAGGAAGCAGCCGTAACGAGTTTCGGCCTGGGTCGTTGTCCGGCCTCCCACCTTCTTCTTTCCTCTCACGGAGGGTTCATGAGCGAGCCGGGCAGCGCCTATCGCGTGCTCGCGCGCAAATACCGGCCCAGCACCTTCGCCTCGCTGATCGGGCAGGAGGCGATGGTGAAGACGCTC
>CAYMNX010000477.1:0-8411 GCA_964391905.1 uncultured Rhizobiaceae bacterium | reverse complement strand
CGCGCGCCCCGCGGCCCGTTCTGCATCCCGTTGAGAACATCGAGAAGTCCCATCTCTTCGTCTCCTCAATCACTTGAATGAAATCGAATTTGCGACGGCCACGGGAGACATGCGCGGTCCACGCAAGCCGAAGGACGCTTTGGCTCAGCGCGGCGGGCCGCGATTGGTGGGCGCGCCCGGACTGCGCAGGACGTGATGCGCAACCAGGCGGTTCCAAACGAAGAGCACGATCAGCGCGCCGACCGTCGCGCCGATAAGGCCCGCGCCCTGGTCGGCCCGGTACCAACCGATGCTCTGGCCGAGATACGTCGCGACGAACGCGCCGACGATCCCCAAGACGGTGGTCAGAACAAAGCCGCTCGGATTGTTCGGACCGGGTGATACGACGCGCGCGATGATCCCCGCGATGAATCCGATCACGATGATCCAAATGGCGTTCCACACGGGGCACTCTCCCGCGAGTTTATCGGTCTGTGAGGCAGAATGGTCCCTGAGGGACTTCTGCGCACCTGCAAGAAGCGCAGGATGGCGCGTAGTTGCTCGACCCCTTGGACGGCGGCGGGCGGCGCTCAACGGCGCGGCGCACGCAACGGGTCGCTGATTACTCCAACGCCTTAAAGTCTATCACGGGAGGAGCGCGCTTGCCAAGGTTTGCGCCTTAAGCTTCAGCGCCCGGCCTTCTGCCGAGTGTCACATTTGTCGAGAAAAGTCGCCAGGAATTCGGCCACGCCGTCGTTACCCACGGCATCTCGCTCTTCAGCGCCAGAGATTGGTGCGCGCGAGCTCCAACACCTCGTCGGCGCGGCCGTTCATGACCGCCTTGACCATGTAGAGGGTGAAGCCCTTCGCCATCTCGGTCGTGACCCGCGGCGGAATCGCGAGCTCTTGCCGGTTGACGACGGCATCGATCAGCACCGGCCCGTCATGGGCGAGCGCCGCCTTGATGCGCGGCTCGACATCGCCCGCATCCTCGATCCGGACGCCGCGAATGCCGATCGATTCCGCCATCGCCGCGAAATTCGGATTCTTGAACTTCGTGCCGAAGTCGAGAAAGCCCGTCGATTTCTGCTCGAGCTCGATGAAGCCGAGCGCGCCGTTGTTGAAGACGACCACCTTCACCGGCAGGCCGAGCTGCACGAGGCTCAGGAAATCGCCCATCAGCATGGTGAAGCCGCCATCGCCGCTCATCGAGATCACCTGGCGGCGCGGAAACGCCGCCTGCGCGCCGATCCCCTGCGCCATCGCATTGGCCATCGAGCCGTGCCAGAACGAGCCCATGAGCCGCCGCTTGCCGTTCATCGCGAGGTAGCGCGCCGCCCACACCGTCGGCAGGCCGACATCGCAAGTGAAAACCGCATCCTCGGCGGCGAGATCGCTCAGCGCCTTCGCCACCTGCTGCGGATGGATGAGCTTTCGCCCCGGCGATCCGGCCGCGAGATCGTCGAGCCCCTGACGCGCGCGGCGATAATGCGCGCGCGCCTGGTCGAGATGCCGGCCGTCCCGCTTTTCCTGCAGCAGCGGCAGCAGCCCGTCGAGCGTCGCGCCGATCTCGCCGACGAGCCCAAGCGCGATCGGCGCGCGCCGGCCGAGCTGCTCCGGGCGGATGTCGATCTGCGCGATCCGCGCGGTGTCGGCCGGATAGAACTGGCGATAGGGAAAGTCGGTGCCGAGCATCACGAGCGCATCGCAATCGTTCATCGCGTAGTAGCCGGAGGAGAAGCCGATGAGACCGGTCATGCCGACATCGAAAGGATTGTCCCACTCGACATGCTCCTTGCCCTTCAAGGCATGGACCATCGGCGATTTGAGCTTTTGGCCGAGCGCCAGGAGTTGATCATGCGCGCCGGCGCAGCCCGAGCCGCAGAGTAGCGTGACGCGATCGGCGCCGTTCAAGAGATCGGCGAGCGCTTTCAGCTCGGCCGCTTGCGGCGCGACCACCGGCTGCGGCGGCAGAAGAGCGACGGCATTGGGCGGCGGCGCATCGGCGGCCTCCCTGAGCGCGACATCGCCGGGGAGCACGATGACCGAGACGCCGCGCTTGCCGACCGCCTCGCGACTCGCGATCTCGACGCTGCGCGGCATCTGCTCGGCATTGGAGACGAGCTCGCAGTAATGGCTGCATTCCTTGAAGAGATTCTCGGGATGCGTTTCCTGAAAATAGCCCGAGCCGATCTCGGCCGAGGGGATATGGGCGGCGATCGCCAAGACCGGCACGCGCGAGCGATGGCAGTCGAAGAGGCCGTTGATCAAATGGAGATTGCCGGGCCCGCAACTCCCGGCGCAGACGGCGAGCGCGCCGGTCAGATGCGCATCGGCCCCGGCGGCAAAGGCCGCGACCTCCTCGTGGCGGACATGCAGCCATTCGATCTTGCCTTGGCGGCGGATCGCGTCGGTCAAGCCGTTGAGGCTGTCGCCGACAATGCCGTAGATGCGCTTGACGCCCGCCGCGGCAAGAATTTCGGCGAATTGGTCGGCGACGGTCGGCATGGTGGGGCTCCTCGATGCGAAGTCTGATGAGGCGGCGCTACTGCAATGCAATGACCGCAGAAATTAAGGAGCGTTAACGCCTCACCGCTCCCATCGAGATCGGTTCTCGGAATCGATTTGGCAACCCAGCGAAACGATGGCGCGCCGAAGGGGTAGCGATATCAATTAACGCCGATGACCCTGGCAACACCTGGTTGCACGCCTGCGATGGCCGTCAGGAGACGGGGCACCAAAGCCTTGAGGTCGGCAAGCCGGTTCGATTTTGCCTGAAGAACAAGAACGGCGATCGAGAAAGAGCTCAAATTCTGCTGAAAGGACAAGTTCCGATCCACCGTGACGAATACATCGAAGCGCTCGGAGGCAAGGGCCAGCAACTCGCCATTCTTGATCGTGGTCCAGCCCATCTGTCGAGCAGTCTTGACGTCGTGACCGATAATGTCGCGCGCCAAGCGCCAGTCGACGCATTCGTCGAGAAGAACCTTCACGACACCGTTTCGATCACGCGGTCCTTCGCTTCCTCCAAGAAAGCGATGACTTGCTCTCGCGTGACGGACGGGAACCCCGTCAGAAAATCATCGATCGATTCACCCGCCTCGAGATAGTCGAGCAAGGTCTGCACCGGGACCCTCGTCCCGTGAAACACAACAGCTCCCCCCATCACGTCGGGACTGCGCGAGATGATCGGCTGCTTCATGGCGGGAGATTAAGCCCCGACCGATCAGGTGGCAATGGCGGAGCCGGCGAGCGGGATTAGCAATGGTTATCGCAATGCGCATCTTAGATGCCGCGATATGGCGCGCCCGAGAGGATTCGAACCCCTAACCCCCAGATCCGTAGTCTGGTGCTCTATCCAGTTGAGCTACGGGCGCCCGTTTGCTGCCGTCGAAGCGGGGCGCGACCCTAGCGGCAAGGCCAAGCCTTGGCAAGGCTTGGCATTTCAGCGTATGAAGCGGCTTGTCGCTCAACCTGCCATCGCATAAGATCGCCTCTGGCTAAGATGAGCTGTCGGCGTGGTTTTTCGAGGGTCGAGTAAACGTCGGCCGGGGGTTGCCCGTGGATGATCGTGTCGTTCACCGGCGGAAAACATTCCAATGACGCGAGGGTCGCAGTCACGCATGCCTGGTCCACAGTCGAAACTGTTGGCGGTTGCCGCCATGCTGGCCCTTGCCGGCTGCTCCTACGGCAATGGTCTCGTCGATTGGGCGAGCGGCACGCCGGCCAATAGCGATCAGAGCCGCAGCACCAGCGTCCCGATCGCTCCATCGGCGGCCGAGAGCAACCCGCAGCCCACCATCAACGCGGCGCCGGTGCCGGCGCCCGCCGGGAGCACGTCGCCCGCCTACACCGGCACGACCTTCGTCGGACAAAAGGCGGCGCAGCTCCGCGGCGAGCTCAACCAGCTGCAGAGCAACGTTGCCCAGCATCAGCAGGCGCTGGCGGCGCAGCGCCAAGCCTCGGCGCAGAATGCCTCGACCTATTTCAACACGATCGCCGCGATCAATGCGCGACTGCAGACCGGCACCACGCCCGGCAATCCCGAGCTCGTCGCGCAATGGAACCGGGCCCAATCGCTGCTCGATCAGATGAACTCGGATGTGGCGAAGCTCAATACCATCTCCAATGAGGCCGCCTCCGATTCGTCTTTCGGCAATTACCTTCTGAACGAGGTTCGATCCGCCTACAATCTCCAAGGCGGCGTCGAGGCCGACCGCGATCAGCTGCATCAAGTCGAGAGTCAAACCCTCGCCTCGCTCACCGCGGTCGATCAGCTGCTCAACAATCTCAGCCTCGAGATCAGCCGGCAGAGCAGCTACGTCTCCAACGAGCGCAACAATCTCGTGACCCTGGCGCTTGCGATCCAGAACGGACAGCTCTACGGGCCGAGCCTCGCCAACCGCAGCTTCGCCACCAGCGCCGCGCCGCCGGCTCCGAGCGTCGCGAGCTCGTCGAGCCTGCGGCAAAACACACGCCCGAGCGCGACCCCGAGTCGCGGGAAAGCATCCGGCAGCGCCGAGGATCGGCCGCTCGTCGTCATTCGCTTCGATCAGCCCGACGTGCCTTATGAGCAGCCGCTCTATACCGCCGTCAGCCGCGCGCTCGAGCGGAAGCCGACCGCCACTTTCAGAATCCTCGCCGTGGCGCCCAATGCCGGTTCGGCGAGCCAGGTCGCGCTCAACACCAACGCGTCGCGCCAGAACGCCGAGAATGTTCTGCGCGCCCTCACCAATATGGGCCTGCCGGCGGACCGGGTGTCGCTCTCGGCGACGATGAGCCCGGACGTGCAAAGCAACGAGGTCCGGGTCTTCGTGCGTTAACCGGGCGATGTCGTCGGCGCCCGCTGGAACCAATCCGCAGAAGACTTTTCCGATCACCTGGGACGAGCTCCATCGCCATGCGCGGGCGCTGGCCTGGCGGCTGCTCGAGGGAGCACCGTGGAAAGGCATCATCGCGATCACGCGCGGTGGCCTGGTGCCCGCGGCGATCGTCGCCCGCGAGCTCGATATCCGGCTCATCGACACGGTCTGCGTGGCGAGTTATGACGATCGCCAGCGCGGCGATGTGACGGTGCTGAAACAGGTCGCCGGCGACGGTGCCGGCTGGCTGATCATCGACGATCTGGTCGATACCGGCCACACCGCACGGGTCGTGCGCGAGATGCTGCCCAAGGCGCATTTCGCCACCGTTTATGCGAAGCCCGCGGGGCGCCCGCTGGTCGATACCTTCGTGACCGAGGTGAGCCAGGACACGTGGATCCTTTTCCCCTGGGATATCGAGCCGCAATACGCGCCGCCGCTCGCGCAATCGAAAGCGCCGCCCTAATGCCGCGTTGGGCACTCATCGCCCTTGCCCTTCTCGGCGCGGCGAGCCCCGCCCGCGCGGATCTTCCCCACCGCGACATGGTCGCGACGGCCAATCCTTTGGCGAGCGAGGCCGCGCGCCAGATGCTGCGCCAGGGCGGCAGCGCGGTCGATGCCGCGATCGCGGCGCAGCTCGTCCTCAACCTCGTCGAGCCCGAATCCTCCGGCATCGGCGGCGGCGCCATCATGGTGCTGTGGTCGGCGAAGGAGCATCGCGTAACCAGCTTCGACGGGCGCGAGACGGCGCCCGCCGCGGCGAAGCCCGACCGCTTCCTCGACGCGCAGGGCAAGCCGCTCAATTACTTCGACGCGCTGATCGGCGGCCGCTCGGTCGGCGTGCCCGGGCTTCTCCGCATGCTCGACCTGGCGCATCGCCGCTACGGCAAGCTTGCCTGGGCGAGCCTCTTCGCGCCCGCCATTCGCCTCGCCGAAAGCGGCTATCCGATGTCGGAAAAGCTCCATGACGAGCTCGCGCGCGATCGGCTCTTTGCGAAAACGGGCGCGGGCCGGGACCTCTTCTTCGCCGCCGACGGCAGCGTCAAGCCGGTCGGCACGGTGCTGACCAATCCCGACTTCGCCGCGACCTTGAAGACGATCGCCGCCGAAGGCGCCGATGCATTCTATCGCGGCGCCATCGCCGCCGATCTCGTCACCGCGATCGATCATGCGCCGCTCAATCCCGGCGATATGACGCTCGGCGACATCGCGGGCTATCGCGCCAAGGAGCGCGCGCCCGTCTGCGGGACCTATCGCCTTTATCGGCTTTGCGGCATGGGACCGCCAAGCTCGGGCGGCGTCGCGGTGCTCGAGATTTTGGGCCTGCTGCAGCCTTTCGATCTGCGCCATCAGGTCAACACGGCGGAAGCGTGGAATCTCTTCGCGCAAGCGAGCCGCCTCGCCTATGCCGATCGCGATCGCTATATCGCCGATCCCGATTTCATCCGCGCCCCGGTGGGCGGCCTGCTCGATCGCCGCTATCTCGCCGCGCGTGCGAAGCTTATCGATCGCGCGCATCTCTCGCCCGGTCCCGTCACCGCCGGCGACCCGCCCGGACACCACGCCGATAATTGGGGCCGCGACGCGAGCCCCGAATTTCCCTCGACCAGCAACCTCGCCGTGATCGATCGCGACGGCAATGCGCTCGCCATGACGACGACGATCGAATTCGCCTTCGGCTCGCATCTGATGGTGCGCGGGTTCCTGCTCAACAATGAGCTGACCGATTTCTCCTTCGTGCCCGAGGACAACGGCAAGCCGGTCGCGAACCGCGTCGAGGGCGGCAAGCGCCCGCGCAGCTCGATGTCGCCGACGCTTGTCTTCGATCGGAACGGCAAGCTCTTGATGAGCGTCGGCTCGGCCGGCGGCGCGGCGATCATCACCGATGTCGCGAAGACCTTGGTCGGGGTGCTCGATTGGCATTTGGGCCTGCAACAGGCGATGGATCTGCCCAACATCAGCAATCGCAACGGAGCGACCGATGTCGAGGCGAGCCACGATGCCGACGCCCTCGCCGACAAGCTCGCCGCCGAGGGGCACGAGATCCGGCGCAGCGGCCGCGCGAGCGGGCTATCCGGCATTCTCGTCACCAACCATGGTTTCGACGGCGCCGCCGACAAGCGCCGCGCCGGTATCGCGCTCGGCGATTGAGACGAGTTGCATCATGACTGACACCGCCCGACCGGTCGTCCGGCTGCTGCCCGGCCATGACAAGCGCGTCGCGCTCGGCCATCCCTGGGTCTATTCGAACGAGGTGGCGATGGATGCGGCAACGAAAGCGCTGCCGCCCGGCATTCTCGTCACCATCGTCACCGCCAATGGCAAGACGCTTGGCGTCGCCACCTTCAACCCGCATACCCTGGTTGCGGCGCGGCTCTTTCATCGCGATGCCGGCGTCACCATCGACGAAGGCTTCTTCATCTCGCGGCTCGAGCGCGCGCTGACGCTGCGCCGTCGCCTTTACGACCACCCCTTCTACCGCGTCATTCACGCCGAGGCCGACGGCTTGCCGGGCGTGGTGCTGGACCGCTTCGGCGACGTGCTGTCGTGCCAGATCAACACCGCCGGCATCGCGCGGCTCGAGGACGAGTTTCTGTCGGCGCTCAAGAAGGTGTTCAAGCCAGCGGCGGTCGTGCTGCGCAACGATACCGCGGCGCGCGGCATCGAAGGCCTCGTCGGCGAAGAGCGCGTCGCGCTCGGACAATTGGAACCGCCGGTCGAGATCAGCGAGAACGGCACCAAATTTCTCATCGACCCGCTCGGCGGGCAGAAGACCGGCTGGTTCTATGATCAGCGCGAGAACCGCCGCTTCGTCGCCGGCCTTGCCGCGGGGGCGCGCGTGCTCGACCTCTACTGCTTCGGCGGCGGCTTCGGCATCACGGCGGCGCGCGCCGGCGCCGATGAAGTGCTCGCGATCGATACATCGAAAGCCGCGCTCGACTGGGCGGCGTCATCGGCAAAGCTCAACGGCGTCGGCGAGCGCTGCCGCTTCGTCCGCGGCGAGGCCTTTGCCGAGCTCGAGCGGCTTCATGGCGAAGGCGAGCGCTTCGATCTCGTCATCGCCGATCCGCCGGCCTTCGCGCGCTCGAAAAAGGATCTCGGCCCGGCGCTGCGCGGCTATCGCAAGCTCGCGCGGCTCGCGGCGTCGCTCGTCGCCAAGGGCGGCGTGCTCTTCATCGCCTCCTGCTCGCATCAGGTCGAGCCCGATGCCTTCGCGACCGAGGTGCGCCGCGGCATTCACGACGCGCAGCGCGAGGGCCGCGTGCTCTTGAGCTCGGGCGCCGCCCCGGATCATCCGGTGCACCCGTTTCTGCCCGAAAGCGCCTATCTCAAGGCCGAAACCCTGGTGCTGGATTAAAACAAGCTCTACGCCGTTAGCTTTAAGCTTAGAGCTTATGGCTTAGAGCTCCAGCTGAGGCGCGCGGTACTCGGCAAGCTCAAGCGGAAGATCGTGCCGGCAGCGGTCGATTCATCGAGCGCGATGTCGCCGCCATGGGCGCGCATCAGCTCACGCGCGATGGCGAGGCCCAAGCCGGTTCCGCCCGGCCGCGCCGAGCCGGCGAAGGGGCG
>CAYMNX010000476.1:0-4448 GCA_964391905.1 uncultured Rhizobiaceae bacterium | reverse complement strand
GCTCGATTCGAACGACCTGGAGCGCGAGCGCGGCATCACCATCCTCGCCAAATGCACCTCGGTGCAGTGGCACGAGACGCGCATCAACATCGTCGACACGCCGGGCCATGCCGATTTCGGCGGCGAGGTCGAGCGCATCCTGAGCATGGTCGATGGCGTCATCGTCCTGGTCGATGCCGCCGAAGGGCCGATGCCGCAGACGAAATTCGTCGTCGGCAAGGCGCTGCGCCAAGGGCTCAAGCCCATCGTCGTCATCAACAAGATCGACCGCTCGGATGCCCGGCCCAATGAGGTGCATAACGAGATCTTCGATCTTTTCGCGGCGCTCGATGCCAATGACGAGCAGCTCGACTTTCCGACGCTCTACGCCTCGGGTCGCGCCGGCTGGGCGGTTTGGGACCTTGCCGACGCGCGCAAGGATCTCGTCCCGCTCTTCGAGATCATCCTGAAGCATGTGAAGCCGCCGGTGGCCGATGCCGCCGCGCCTTTTGCCATGCTGGCGACGACGCTCGAGAACGACCCCTATCTCGGCCGCGTCTTGACCGGCCGCATCCATAGCGGCGTCGCCAAGATGAACATGCCGGTCAAGTCGCTCTCGCGCGACGGCAAGGCGATCGAGACGGCGCGGCTGACGAAGCTCCTCGCCTTCCGCGGGCTCGAGCGCCGCCCCATCGACGAGGCCGAGGCGGGCGACATCATCGCCATTGCCGGCCTCACCGAGACGACCGTCGCCGATACGATCTGCGCACCCGAGGTCGAGACGGCGCTGCCATCGACCCCGGTCGATCCGCCGACCCTCGCCATGACCTTCGCCGTCAACGATTCGCCGCTCGCCGGGCGCGAGGGAAGCAAGGTCACCTCGCGCATGATCGTCGAGCGCCTGAAGCGCGAGGCCGAAGGCAATGTCGCGATCCATGTCCGCGAGAGCGAGGAGCGCGACGCGGTCGAGGTCGCGGGGCGCGGCGAGTTGCAGCTCGGCGTCCTCATCGAGACGATGCGCCGCGAGGGCTTCGAGCTCGCGATCTCGCGGCCGCGCGTCCTCTTCAAGAACGATCCCACCACCGGCCAGCGCTTGGAGCCCTTGGAAGAGGTCGTGATCGATCTCGACGAGCCCTATGCCGGCATCGTCGTCGAGAAGATGTCGCTCCGCAAAGGCGAGATGCAGGAGATGAAGCCGACGGGCGGCGGCAAGCTCCGGCTCGTTTTCTTGGCGCCGACCCGCGGCCTTATCGGCTATCTCGGCGAGTTCTTGACCGACACGCGCGGCACCGGCGTGATGAGCCGCATCTTTCACGGCTATGGGCCGTGGCGCGGGCCGGTCGAGGGGCGGCGCAACGGCGTGCTCGTCTCGACCGCCGATGGCGAAGCGGTCGCCTATGCGCTGTGGAATCTCGAAGATCGCGGGCCGATGTTCGTCACGCCCGGCACCAAGGTCTATCAGGGCATGATCATCGGCGAGCATACGCGCGATAATGATCTCGAGGTCAATCCGACCAAGGCGAAGCAGCTGACCAATATCCGCACCAAGGCCGCGGACGAGGCCATCCGCCTGACGCCGCCGATCCTCATGACCCTGGAGCAGGCGATCGCCTATATCGCCGATGACGAGCTGGTCGAGGTCACGCCGAAATCGATCCGGCTCCGGAAGCGCTTCCTCGATCCCAATGAGCGGAAGCGCGAAAGCCGCAAGGCCGAGGCCGGCTGATCGCGGGCGTGGGGTCGCCGTCTCCCGGATGCGACGGCACCGACCGGCTTGACGTGCAGGACTTCTCGGTCCCACACTCCCCGCTAGCAATTAAGACGCGGCTGCGCTTTTCGAATGGCGCGGAATCGTGACCGTGGCGCGCGGTCGGGCCAAGGCCACCAGTATGTCCCGCCTCGCCTCACATGCGCGGCGGAGGGAGCGGCAAGGCGGCTTCGATGGCGGTGAAACATATTCTCGTGGTCGAGGACGACGAAGCCTACAGTCGCCTTCTGAAGCGGATGCTGGAAGGGGCCGGTTTCCGTGTCACGCTTGCGCAGGACTTCGTCACCGCGCTTCATGTCATTGAGGGCTCCGAGGACGTCGATCTCCTTCTCGCCGATATCAACATGCCGCCCGGCTCGCCGCATGGCCTCTCGATCGGGTTAATGGCGGCCAGCAAGCGTCAGCATCTCAAGGTCGTCTATATGACCGGATCGGCCGATCCCGCCCAGATCGCGCGCTTTGCGCCCAAGGCAAAGCTGCTGCGAAAACCTTTTGCCATGCAGGAGCTGATGGACGCCATCGGTGCGACGCTCCGTGTCCACTAACGCATCCGTTCGGGCCCCGGCAGTATCTTTAATCGGGCGATCGCGCCAGCACGCTGCGATGCGTGGATCGGGAGCACCTTGACCGCAAAGCCGTCACCAGCCGCGCCGGATTTTCGCGTTCTCTTCGAAAGCGCGCCCGCGCTTTACCTCGTTCTTGCCCCGGATCTGACAATTCTCGCCGCGACCGATGCCTATGCGGAGGCGACCATGACGAGGCGCGAGGCCATCGTCGGCCGCAACCTCTTCGAGGTGCTTCCCGACAATCCGGCCGATCCCTCGGCGAGCGGCGTCGCCAATCTGCGCGCCTCGCTCGACCGGGTGCTGCTGCTGAAGCAGCCCGACGCGATGCCGATCGAGCGATACGACATTCGCCGACCGGCCGCCCTCGGCGACGGCGTCGAGGAGCGCTATTGGAGCCCGCTCAACCTGCCGGTTTTGGGCGCGGATGGCGAGATCCGGTGGATCATTCATCGCATCGCGGATGTGACGCATCTGATGCGTCCCGGTTCCGACGCCTCGATGCGGGACGCCGCGTCGGGCGAGGCCGACGCGGCGGCGCAGCTGCGCGCCCAAACCGAAGAATTGCGGCGCGCGACCGATGCGTTGCGCGCCGAGGTCGCCGAGCGCCGCCGCGCCGAGGAGCGGCTGCACTTCCTGCAAAGCGCCAGCGTCGCGATCGCCGAAGCGAAGGATTTCGATGCGGCGCTCCAGGTCGTGCTTCGTCTCGTCTGCGAAGCTGCGGACTGGGCTTACGGCGAAGCCTTCGTTCCCGACGCGGCCGGGACGAAGCTCACCTGCGCCGCGCACTGGTATCGCGACGATGCGCGGCTGCGCCACTTCGCGGCGCATAGCCGCGGCATCGTCTATCGGCGCGGCGACGGCATCGGCGGCAAGGTGTGGGATACGGGCCAGCCGATCTGGGTCAACGATGTTTCCGTTTTAGAGCGCGGCCATCCCGAGCGCGTCCCGCTGGTGCGGCAGGTCGGGATCCAATCGATCTATGTGCTGCCGATTCAGCGCGGCGGCGAGGTCCTGGCCGTTCTTCAATTCGTGATGCTGGAAAAGCGCCAGCACGATGCCGGAATGGTCGAAAGCATCGGCGCCGTGGCGGCGCAGCTGGGCGCCGCGTTTCAGCGCAAGCGCATCGAAGAGAGCCTGCGCAGCAATGCGCGGCTTCTCGAAGCCGCCCTGGACGTCGCGCAGCTGGGCAGTTGGGTCTCCGATCCGGTGTCGCAGACGAATCTGCAATGGTCGCGCGAGATGTTTCGCATCTTCGGGCTCGACGAGGCGGAATTCGATCATAAGGTTGCCACCATCTTCGAAATGATCCATCCCGAGGATCGTGCCGCCGTCGCGGTCGCGCGGCATCGCGCGATGGAGCGCGACGAGCCCTTCAGCCTCGAGCACCGCATCCTGCGACGCGATGGAAGCGTGCGCTGGGTGCACCAGCGAGCCGCAATCCTGCGCGATGCGATCGGCGTGCCGGTGCAGATGCTCGGCGTGGTGCAGGACGTGACCGAGCTGCGCCTCATTCAGCAGCAGCTCGTGCAGGCGCAGAAGATGGAGGCGATCGGCAATTTGACCGGCGGCCTCGCCCATGACTTCAACAACCTGTTGGGCATCATCATCGGCAATCTCGATCTGCTGCGCCCGCGCCTCGCCGGCGATCCGCTATCGACCGAGCTCGTGACCGACGCGCTCGACGGCGCCACGCGCGGCGCGGACCTGACGCGCCGCCTCCTCGCCTTCGCCCGCCGGCAGCCGCTTCAGGCCGAGCGCATCGAGGTCAACGAGCTCGTCAGCGGCATGGTCAGGCTCTTGAGCCGCACCTTGGGCGAAGCGGTCGAGATCGCGCTCGATCTCTCGGCGGAGGTGTGGCCGGTGGTGGTCGATCCGACCCAGCTCGAGGCGAGCATCGCCAATCTTGCGACCAATGCGCGCGATGCCATGCCCACGGGCGGCAAGCTCATGATCGCGACCAAGAACGCGCATCTCGACGCCGAATACGCCGCCCAGCATCACGACGTCGCATCCGGCGATTACGTCATGATCGAGGTCAGCGATACCGGCGCCGGCATGACGCCGGAGGTGACGAGCCGCATCTTCGAGCCGTTCTTCACGACCAAGCCGCAAGGCAAAGGCACCGGGCTCGGTCT
>CAYMNX010000475.1:0-5506 GCA_964391905.1 uncultured Rhizobiaceae bacterium | reverse complement strand
TTCCTGAATGGCGCGGCGCTCGACCGCGGTCGAGCCCGACGGCACGCAGACGATGATCTGCGGATTGGCGAAGCTGCGACGGTTATGCACCTTGCGGATGAAGTGCTTGATCATTTCCTCGGCGACTTCGAAATCGGCAATGACGCCGTCGCGCAAGGGGCGGATTGCCATGATATTGCCCGGCGTGCGGCCGAGCATCATCTTCGCCTCGTCACCGACCGCGAGCACTTGCTTGCGGCCTTTGACATTCGCGATGGCCACGACCGACGGCTCGTTGAGGACGATGCCGCGGCCTTTCACATAGACGAGCGTGTTTGCCGTCCCGAGATCGATCGCCATATCGGCGGACAGAATTCCCAAGAGATTTCCGAACATAGTTCCAATCACCCCGCCGATTGGAGGAGAACGCGGCAGCGGTCCGGCGCGACCGCTGCGCGTGCTTGCCGCATCAAGCTGACATCGCGGCGGGCGCTGTTTTCGCCCGTTTGGTTAGTAGCTTATTCAACGCGTGGATATAGGCGCGTGCCGAGGCGACGAGCGTGTCCGGATCGGCCCCCTGACCATTCACGGTCTTGCCTTCTTCCTCGAGACGCACGGTCACCTCGGCTTGCGCATCGGTGCCGTGGGTCACGGCGCTCACCTGGAAGAGCTGTAACTTGGCCTCATGCGGCACCAGCTCCTTCAAGGCATTGAAAGTCGCATCGACCGGGCCGTTGCCGGTGGTCTTCGCCTGGCGAACGACGCCGTCGATCTCGAGCTCGAGATCCGCCGATTGCGGACCTTTGGAGCCGGCAATGACCTGGAGCGAGAGGAATTTGATGCGCTCGCTGCCGTGCTGGATATCGTCATCGATGAGGGCGACGATGTCCTCGTCGTAGATTTCCTTCTTGCGATCGGCCAGATCCTTGAAGCGGCGGAAAGCCTCGTTCAGGGCGTTGTCGCCGATATCAAAGCCCAACTCCTTGAGCTTCATCTTGAAGGCATGGCGGCCGGAGTGCTTCCCCATCACGAGGGTCGACTTACCAAGCCCCACCGACTCGGGTGTCATGATCTCGTAAGTGCCGGCGTGCTTCAGCATCCCGTCCTGGTGGATACCGCTTTCATGCGCGAAGGCATTGGTGCCGACGATCGCCTTGTTGGGCTGCACCACGAAGCCGGTGATTGCCGAGACCAGCCGCGAGGCGCGGGTGATGTATTCCGATTTGACGCCGCTCGTGAAGGGCATGCGGTCATGGCGGGTCTTCAACGCCATGACGATCTCTTCCATCGCTGCGTTCCCTGCCCGCTCGCCCAAGCCATTGACCGTGCATTCGATTTGGCGCGCACCTGCGCCGACCGCGGCGAGCGAATTGGCGACCGCGAGGCCCAGATCATTGTGGCAATGCACCGAAACCGTCGCTTGGTCGATATTGGGCACGCGGTTGAAGAGCATGCGGATGAGGGCCGCGAATTCTTCCGGCACGGCATAGCCGACCGTGTCCGGGATGTTGACGGTCCGGGCGCCGGCCTTGATCGCACTCTCGACCGTGCGGCAGAGGAAATCATGCTCGGTGCGCGAGCCGTCCTCGCACGACCACTCGACATCGGGGCAAAGATTGCGAGCATGGCCGACGCTGTCGATCACTGCCTGATGCACCTGCTCCGGCGCCATCTGCAGCTTGTATTTCATGTGCAGCGGCGAGGTAGAGATGAAGGTGTGGATGCGCGGGCGCTTGGCGTGCTGAACCGCTTCCCAGCAGCGGTCGATATCGGTGCGGCCAGCGCGGGAAAGCCCGCAGACGCTCGCCTCGGTCACGCGCTTGGCGATCTCGCACACGGCTTCGAAATCGCCGTTGGAGGCGATCGGAAAGCCGGCTTCGATGACATCGACGCCCATCTCCTCGAGGAGCAGGGCAATCCTGATCTTTTCCTCGAGATTCATCGAGGCGCCCGGCGACTGCTCGCCGTCGCGCAGAGTCGTGTCGAAAATGATGACGCGCGAAGACGTGGGCGACTTCGTATTCGTCTCGGTCGTGCCGGTCCTGCCGGCGGTCGTATTAGCGGCGCTCATGGCGCAAATCCTCAGGTCTGGAAGCAATGACAGGCCGCAAGCGATAACCCCCGAGCGCGAGATGGCCTCGCGTTCCTGCGCTCAGGGGCTGGTAAGTCGCAGCGCCCCGTTCTTGCCCCGCCGCAGGCTGCGCACTTGGCCTTCGGTCAGGAAGGCGCAAGCGCGCAGGGTCGGACGCCGAAGCGCCGGAACCTTGCTGCACAATGCCACCTTCATGATCATCAAACCAACTCTCGCGCCCACAGTTTAACGTCTGGTAAGGAAGATTCCTACGAACTCGAACCGAAGTCCTTACAAATCCTTACTGAACCCCTACCGACGAAAAATTTACCATGAGAATTATGATTAATCCGTTTACGCCGCGCTTCGCAAGTTATCTATTTTGTCATCGGCATTTAGGGCCGACCCACCGGGTTGGCCCTGCCGCTCAGTTCTTGGCTTTATCCACAAGCCGGTTCTGACTAATCCAAGGCATCATCGCCCGAAGCTTTGCCCCGATCTGCTCGACGGGGTGCTCGGCGCCGCGGCGTCGCATGGCCTTGAAGCTGGCCTGCCCGGCCGCGTTTTCAAGCACCCAGTCCCGAGCAAAGCGCCCCGACTGAATATCGTCGAGGATGCGCTTCATCTCCTCCTTGACTGCCGGACTAATGACGCGCGGCCCCCGCGTGTAGTCGCCATATTCCGCCGTATTCGAAATCGAGTAGCGCATATTGGCGATGCCGCCCTCATACATCAGGTCGACGATCAGTTTCACTTCGTGGAGACATTCGAAATAAGCCATCTCGGGCGCATAGCCCGCCTCGACCAAGGTCTCGTAGCCAGCCATGATCAGCGAGGAGAGGCCGCCGCACAGGACCGCCTGCTCGCCGAAGAGATCGGTCTCGCATTCCTCCTTGAAAGTCGTCTCGATGACGCCGGCGCGGCCGCCGCCGATCGCCGAGGCATAGGAAAGTGCGATTTCGAGCGCGTTGCCCGAGGGGTTCTGCTCGACCGCAACGAGACAGGGCACGCCGCCGCCCCGTACATATTCCGAGCGCACGGTGTGGCCCGGGCCTTTCGGCGCGATCATGAACACATCCATATCGGGCCGCGGCTCGATGAGCTTGAAATGAATGTTGAAGCCATGTGCGAAAGCGAGCGCGGTGTCGGGCCGCATATTGGCCTTGAGATCGTTGGCGTAGAGCGCCGCCTGCAGCTCGTCGGGCGTCAGGATCATGACGACATCGGCCCATTTGGCGCCTTCGGCCGCCGCCACCACCTGGAACTTCGCACCCTCCGCCTTCTGCGCCGAGGCCGATCCCGGCCGCAGGGCGACGCGCACGTCCTTGACCCCGCTGTCGCGCAGATTCATTGCGTGGGCATGGCCCTGGCTGCCATAGCCGACCACCAGCACCTTCTTTCCCTTGATCAGGTTGACGTCGGCATCACGATCATAATAGACACGCATCTCAGAGCTTTCCTTTGTCAGACAAACGGTTCTAGAACTTTGCGGCGCCGCGCGAGATCGCGACGATGCCGGTACGTGACACATCGACGAGACCCAGCGGCTTCATGAGATTGATGAAGGCGTCGAGTTTCTCCGCCGAGCCGGTAATCTCGAAAACGAAGCTCTCGATCGTCGAATCGACGACTCGGGCGCGAAAAATATCGGCAAGGCGCAGCGATTCGATGCGCTTCTCGCCGGTTCCCGCCATCTTGAGCAGCACGAGCTCGCGCTCGACCGCCGGCCCTTCCTCAGAGAGATCATGGACGACGCGCACCGGCACAAGCCGCGAGAGCTGTGCCTTGATTTGCTCGATGATCATCGGCGTTCCGGAGGTAACGATAGTGATACGAGAGAGATTGTTCTCCGCATCGACCTCGGCAACCGTCAAGCTCTCGATATTGTAGCCGCGGCCCGAGAACAGGCCGACCACGCGCGCGAGAATTCCCGGCTCGTTGTCGACGAGCACGGCAATCGTGTGCCTTTCGATGTCCTTCAATTTGCGCTCCGTCTCAGCCGGCCGATCAGACGAGGACCATACCCTCTTCCGATACCGGTCCGCCGGTCTTCCGATCGGCTGGTCCGAGGATCATCTCGTTATGGGCCGCTCCCGAGGGAATCATCGGAAAACAATTCTCCGCCGGATCGACGGCGACATCGACGATCACCGGGCCGGGGATCGCGATCATTTCTTTGATTACCGCATCGACCTCCTCGGGCTTCGTTGCGCGCAAGCCCTTGGCGCCGAAGGCCTCGGCAAGTTTCACGAAATCCGGCAGCGAGGCACTATAGCTTTCGGAGTAGCGGCCGCCATGCATCAACTCCTGCCACTGCCGCACCATGCCCATATATTGGTTGTTGATGATGAAGATCTTCACCGGCAGCCGGTATTGGCAGGCGGTCGCCATCTCCTGGATGTTCATCAGGATCGATGCTTCGCCGGCGATGTCGATGACGAGCGCGTCTGGATGAGCGATCTGGACGCCGACTGCGGCGGGCAGGCCATGGCCCATCGTGCCGAGCCCGCCCGAAGTCATCCAATGTTTCGGCTGCTCGAACTTGAAGAGCTGCGCCGCCCACATCTGATGCTGGCCGACCTCGGTAGTGATGAAGACGTCGCGCGCGCGCGTCAGCTCGTAGAGCCGCTCGATCGCATATTGCGGCTTGATGATCTTTTCGGATTTGTCGTAGCGCAAAGAATCGCGCTTGCGCCAATCCTCGATCTGCTTCCACCATTTGCCCAGGGCAACGCGATCGGCGGCAAAACGCCGCGCTTTCAAGGCGTGGATCAGCGCTTCCAGCACCTTTCCGGCATCGCCCACGACCGGCACGTCGATGCGCACATTCTTGTTGATCGAGGAAGGATCGATATCGATGTGGATCTTCTTCGAATGCGGCGAGAAGGCGGCGATCTTTCCGGTGACGCGATCGTCGAAACGCGCGCCGACAGTGATCATGACGTCGCAGTCATGCATCGCGAGGTTGGCTTCGTAGGTCCCGTGCATGCCGACGAGGCCGAGATAGCGCTTATCCGATGCCGGAAACGCCCCAAGTCCCATCAAGGTCAGGGTGCAGGGAAATCCCGTCAGCTCGATCAGCTCGGCGAAGAGCTTGCATGCATGCTCGCCCGAATTGATGATGCCGCCACCGCCATAAAAAAGCGGCTTCTTTGCGCGCAGGATCAGGTCGGCGGCCTCGGCGATGCGCGCCGGATCGGGCTCCATCTGCGGGCGATAGGATTTGCGCTGCTCGACGCTTTCGGGCGCGCGATAGGTGCCGGTCGCGAACAGAACGTCCTTCGGGAGATCGACCACGACCGGACCGGGGCGCCCGGTACGCGCGACATAAAATGCCTCATGCATCGTGCGCGCAAGATCGTCGACATGCTTTACGAGGTAATTGTGCTTGGTGCAGTGCCGGGTGATGCCCGTCGTATCGGCTTCCTGGAACGCGTCGTTGCCGATGAGATGGGT
>CAYMNX010000474.1:0-4983 GCA_964391905.1 uncultured Rhizobiaceae bacterium | reverse complement strand
CCGCCATTGCCGCCGCGCAGCAAGGCAGTTTGCAAGGTTTGCCTGGGTGATCTCGAGAAGACGAGCGGCCGCAGCATCGCGGCCGCGCTTGCATGTTCGCTTGGAACATTTCTGCTCTTATTCCCAAGCAACATCTTGCCGCTGATGCGGGTCGATCTCTTCGGCATGGAAGTCGAAAGCCGGATCGGCGGCGGAATCGCGACGCTCTGGCGTCATGGCTGGGTTCTGCTCGCGGGGCCGACGGCGATTTATGTCGTGGTCCTTCCTCTCATTCGCTTCGGATTGCTGTCGGTGGTTTTGGGCTCGCTGCGGCTGGGCCATCGCCGCCCATGGCTCGGATCGAGCTTTCGTTGGGCGGTTTGGCTTGATCCCTGGTCGATGCCGGACGTTTTTCTCCTGGCTTCCTTCGTCGGCTACTACCGCATGATCAATATCGGCCAAGCCCATACCTCGATCGAGATCGGAGGTTATTGTTTCATCGCCGCCGGCTTGCTGACGATGTTGTCGCGCGCCGTTCTTGACCGGCGCACGATCTGGCGCGCGCTCGGGCCGGAAGTTCAAGTCAGGCCCGGTGTCGATGTCATATCCTGCACCACTTGCGACTTGGTACAGCCTCTCTCACGCGAGGAAAGCAAATGCCCGCGCTGCGGCGCGCGGCTTCGAGCACGCAAGCCCGATGCCGTGCCGCGGACGACGGCCCTCCTGGCGGCGGCCTTCATCCTGTTCTTTCCCTCGAATGTCTATCCCATGGAAGTCTCGACCCAAATGGGAACGCGGGAGGACTACACGATCTTCGCCGGAGTCTACGAGTTGTTCGAGAACGGCCTCTGGCCGCTCGGTATTCTGATCTTCTGCACCAGCATCCTCATCCCCGCGGTGAAAATTTTTGCGATCGGCTGGTGCGTCATGTCGGTCCGGCGTCATTCGGATCGGCATCTCGTCGCAAAGACCAAAGCTTTTCGCGTGGTCGCGGAGCTCGGCCGATGGTCGAAGACGGATCCATTTACGATCGTCTTCTTTGTTCCGCTGATGAATTTCGGGCCGCTCGCTTCCGCCACGGCAAGCTGGGGGGCGATGGCCTTTATGCTGATGACCTCTCTCACCATGTTCGCGTCGACCACCTTCGATCCACGGCTGATGTGGGACGTCGCGCCGCCGGGGCCCCGATGAGCGAGGAGCCCGCGCCGGAAAGCGCGCGAACGCAAGCCGCGGTACGGCGGGGTTGGTGGCCGGGATGGATCTGGGCCATTCCGATCGCGGCACTGCTCGTCGTCGGGTGGTTGGGATTGCGCGCGGCAACGAGCGGCGGCGAAGACATCACCATCGTTTTCGACGATGTCCACGGGCTCAAGCCGAAAAACACGAATGTCGTCTATCGCGGCTTCGACATCGGGAGAGTCACCGACGTATCCCTGGCGAAGGACGGCGGATCGGTGGTCGTGAGCGCCAACATCGATGAGCGCGCGACGAGCTTCCTCAGGGCCGGAACGCAATTTTGGTTACGCGGCGCCGAGCCGAGCTTTTCCGATTTGACCGCGCTCGCCGCAGTGCTGACGGGGCCGACGATCGTGATGCAGCCCGGATCCGGCGATAGGACGACGCATTTCACCGGCAGAGCGCGAAAGCCTATTCTCTCCGACCCGCGAGAAAAACCGCAAATATTCGTGCTGTCGCTCGATGGCTCGGTCGGCGCTCTGCAGAAAGGCGAGCCCGTTACGCTGCGCGGCTTCACGGTCGGCGAGGTGGCGGCGGTCGATTTCCGTTACGACGCGAATACCGGCAAGATCGAGACGCCTGTGAAGCTCGCTCTTTATCCATCGCTCTTCCCGATCGAGGGGACCTCCGATCTGAGGGCGGCGGTCGATCACCTGATCGGCGAGGGGTTACGCGCGCGCTTGGAACGCGATCCGGCGCTCGTTGGAACGTATCAAGTAACTCTCGACATCGAGCCGGATGCGCCCCGTGCCGCGCCCGCGCTCGTTAATGGACTGCCGCAGATCCCGACGGCACCGGGCGGCGGACTCGAGGCGGTCGTCGATCGTGTGAACAAAGTTCCGATCGATCAAATCGCGCAGAATGCGCTCGACGTCGTGCGGCATCTCGATGCGCTCGCTTCCTCGCCGGAATTGAATGAAGCGATCACAGCGCTTAACGACTCGCTACAACAGATTCGCCAAACGGCACGGCGCGCCGGTCCTCAGATCACGAAACTGGTGGATAGTCTGCACAAGACCGCGGGGCAACTCGACAATGCAGCGCAAGCCGCGGACCGCGTGCTAGGTGGCGCCCCCGCTCAAAACAATCTCGACAAGACGGTGCGCCAGATCGCGGATGCCGCCCGATCCGTTCGTGAGCTCGCGGATTACTTGGACCGTCATCCCGAGGCCCTCATTCAAGGCAAAGCAAACGAATGAGCGGCAAGCCGGCGGTCGCATTCCTCATTCTTTGCATATTGTCTGCCTGCGGCTCGAGCCCCAAGACGCACTATTACACGCTCGCCGTCGCCGAGGAGCCGGTTTCGCGCGCCGATACGGTTCGTTTTCCCGTCACGGTGGCCGAGGTGCGCCTGCCAGCGTCGCTCGATCGCCGCGAGATGGTCCGTCAGACCGGCGCAAACACCGTCGACATCAGCGACCAAAACCGTTGGGAAGCGCCGCTCGGCGATTTGATCAGGCGCGTTCTCTCTCAAGACTTGGCGGTGCGTTTGCCGCGGGGTCGCGTCGCGCTGCCGGATTCTGCGCTATCGCCGGACACGGCACAGCTCGTGCTTTCGATCGCCCAATTTGGACCCGATGCAAACGGTCGAGTCGTGCTCGATGGCAGCTGGTCGCTGCTTGGTGGCGATCCTGCGAAGGTGATTTTGCATCGCGATGTAATGCTGCGGCAGGATCGCTCCGTCGACACATCCGAGGGCGAGGCCGCGGCCATGAGCGCGGTGCTGGGTCGGCTCGCGACGCAAATCGCCGCCGCTTTACCCTAGAATGGCAACAGCTGAGCCGTAGAGCGCCAACGCGCTGATCAACGGCTTGCAAAAACCGCTGATATCCGAAACCCCGCCGATCCCGGTCAGTCCGGCGCGAGACAGCTAAACGCTCGCAGCGTGGCCGTCCGATGAGGCACCAGCCTTCGATAAGACGTCGCCGGGCACGGGTAATGCGTCCGCCTCGGATCCAAAGGCAGGCGATACGCGCTCGAGGACTTGCGCCCGGGTCTCGACCGCGAAGAAAAAGGCGACCAGCGCGCCCATCAGCGCGAAGCCGCCGAACACGGCGAATACGGCGTTGATGCCCCAGACCGGCAAGATCAGCCCGACCACGAAGGTGCCGACCATCGAGGCGCCGCGCTGCCAGGCGCTTGCGACGCCGCCGCCCAATGCGCGCAAATGCGTCGGGTAGATCTCGGCGGTATAGGTTGCGAGGCTAAGGAGCGACATGGTCAGGAAGAAGAATCCTGCCGCGACGATGCCGACGATCCAGCCCGAGCTCAGCGGCGGCAGAAAGGCAAAGGACAGCAGCGGGACGCAGCAGCCGCCGAGGCTCAAGGTCAGCATCTTCCGCCGCCCGATCGCCTCGATGAGATAGATGGCGAGGAACGAGCCGCACAGGCCAATGCCGCTGATGATGAAGCCATAGGTGATCGAGAGCTGCACCGGAAGGTGATAGACGGTGCGCAAGAGCGACGGCATCCAAGCCGTGACGCCGTAAGAAACGAAATACGCCCCGATCCAGAGCAGCCAGACCGATAGCGTGCGCTTGAGGTAAATGCCCTTGAAGAGGTCGACGATACGCGGCTTCACCTCGATGACCGCTGGCAGATCGGCGGGCAAGGGCGGAATGGCCTTGCCCTCGCGTTCGGCGATGTCCTCGATCCGCCTCAGCGCGGCATCGGCTTCGGCGAAACGGCCCTGGCTCGCGAGCCAGCGCGGCGATTCCGGCAGTATGCTGCGCAGCGGCAAGGCGATGACGCCGGGAATGGCGCCGATGACGAACATCCAGCGCCAGCCGAGATGAGGCACGACGAAGATGCCGGTCAGCGCCACGGCGAGAAGGCCAATCGCGAACAGGACCTGGATGTTGAGCGAGAACCGGCCGCGGCTCTTGGCTTTCGCGAACTCGTTGATATAGGCGGCCATCAGCGGCACCTCGCCGCCAAGGCCGATGCCCTGAATGAAGCGAAGCCACCAAAGCACCCCGTAGCTCGGCGCGAAAGCGCAGGCGAGGGACCCGAGAGAAAAGATCAGCAGGGTCACGAGCATGGAATTGCGCCGGCCCCAGTGCTCGGCGATCCAGCCAAACCCGACCGCGCCGATAAGCTGGCCGGCGAAGCCGATGCCGATCAGCGCGCCAATCTGCTCGGGATGGAGTTGCCAGATGCCGATGAGGGGCGGGAGCACATAGGCGATCGCGATCGAATCGAAGGCGTCGAAGAACCATGCGGTGCAGATGATGAGCCGCATGTTGAGGTGCCAGGAGCAAAGCGGAAGACGCTCCAGCCGCGCGACGATGTGGCGCGTGTCACCATGCAGGTTGGAGGCTGGGATGTCGGTCATGGGGCGTCCTTCCTGTTCGACAGGCCGCCGCCAGCTTCTTTAATGCCGCCCCCTTTGGCCAGCTTGTTGCCTATGGCTAATAAATAACCAACGCACATCACCGTAGCAAGATAAAGTGGAGAAAGTGTCGTAGCGCGATATGAACTTCCGTTCAGAAATGCGCGCCGGCGCGGCCGGCTCTCTGCGGGAGACCGGACCCGCTCCCGCGTCTGCGGGCCTGACGATCGTCGCTCGCCGCCGTAAGGGCGCATCATCTCTCGTGAAGTGCGCAGATCGGGAACTGGCGCTTTCTCGACGACGCTGCGATGCTTGGGAATCGAGCCATCCCCCATCCGGTAGAGCAGGCAATGGAATCGGCGCCGGTGATCCTACGCTACGGCTTCGCTGCTTGTGCCGCTTTCCGACGGTAGGATGGGGCAATCGACGACGAGGAT
>CAYMNX010000473.1:0-23623 GCA_964391905.1 uncultured Rhizobiaceae bacterium | reverse complement strand
GATCTGCGGATTTAATGCGGCGTTTGGCGCCGTGCGGGTTGTGTAGGATGTGTCTATGTGGGTGGGCGCCGGGCAGACGGTGGCGCTGCTCGGCACCAACGGCAACGGCAAGAGCACGCTCATGAAATGCATCATGGGATTGCTGCGGCCGACCGAGGGAAAGATCACCGCCGAGCTCGACGGCAAGAGCCATGATCTGACCCGCCTCAGTACCGAAGAAATCGTCGAGCTCGGCATCGCGATGGTGCCGGAAGGGCGACGCCTTTTCCCGAAGCTGACGGTCGAGGAGAATCTCTATCTCGGTGCGTTCCGCAAAGTCGCGCGCGAGAGCTTGCAGCGCAATTTAAGCCACAGTTTCGAGGCATTTCCCGTGCTACAGGAGCGCTGGCGGCAATTGGCGGGGAGCCTCTCGGGCGGCGAGCAGCAGATGCTGGCGCTCGCGCGATCGCTGATGTCGGCGCCGCGTATTCTTCTGATCGACGAGCCCTCGGTCGGCCTTGCGCCCCTACTCGTGCGCCGCGTCATCGACAAGATCAAGGAGCTGCAGCGCGACTATCAGCTGACGGTGCTGATGGCCGAGCAGAACTTCACCCAGGCGATCCGCATCGCCGATTGCGGCTATGTCATCGTCCATGGCAAGATCGCCTTCGCCGGCAAATCCGCCGAGGAGCTCAACAACAACGACCTGATCCGGAAATTCTATTTGGGGCGTTAGGTCGCCCTCATTTCTTCAGAAATCCGTCGATGGTCGCAACGGCGCCGTCTTTGCTCTGCTTCGCGAAATCCTCCGCAATCTGCTGATAGAGCTTGGCCGCGCCGGCGAGCATCTGCGCGGCGCCCGGATCGGCGGCGAGGAATTTGGAGATCTCCTCCATCTCCGCGACCCAGCGATAGGCCTTGGGGAACATGCGCGGCATCTGTTTCGAATCATAGTCAAGGATGTGGGGCATGCTGTCGGCAAGCGCCTCTTTCACCGCCGGCGCGACATTGTTCCGCATCGCGCCCAGCATCATCGCCGCACCGATCGCCTGCGTGCCTTTGGTCAAGCAGGCATAGCCCATCTTCACCGCCGAGGCCTCGCCGACGCCGCCCTCGACGAGGCGAATGTCGAGGCCGAAATCCTTGAGCTCGAGGAGGCGCCGCGCGCCGTCGCCCGAGGCGTAGAGCCGGGGGCTGGCATTCCCGTCCTTGGGCGGCGGGCCGCCGACAATGCCGACATCGGCAAAGGCGCAATCGGTCGGCGCGATCCCCGCCGCGACCTCGCGCGCCGTCGCCGGTGCCACGGCGTTGCAGTCGGCATAGAGCGGCTTCTTCGCGAGCGGCGTCAGCACCGGCGCGAGGCGCTGCGCCAGCGCCTTTGCCTCGCCCGGCGGCATGACCGACAGCACGAAATCGGCGCCCTCGACCAGCTTTCGATCATCGTCGATCGCGACAAGCCCCGCGGCTTGCGCGCGCGCGATCGTCGCGCTGCTGCGGCCCTGCAGCGATGTGCGAACGGTTGCGCCGCGCAAACGCAGGCGCTGGCCGATGGCCGCGCCCATTTCGCCGGCGGCGATGACCACGATGATTGGTGCCATGATTCGCCTCTCTCATTTTGAGGGGTCTGTCGAAAGCCTAGCAGCGGAGCCGCGGACTCGCCATATTGGGAAATGCCACGAAAGGAGTGCCGCCCATGTGGTCCCTGATGTCCCGCAAGAAATTGGAAATGCCGAGCCGCGAGGAGGCTTTGCCCGGGCGGCCGCAGAAGATGCGCGTGCCGGAAAAGCATTTCGTCAACGGGAACCGGCTCGAGCCGCCTTTCCCGGATGGGCTCGAGACTGCGATCTTCGCCCTCGGCTGCTTCTGGGGCGCGGAGCGGGTGTTCTGGCAATTGCCGGGCGTCTATACGACCGCCGTCGGCTATGCCGGCGGCTACACGCCCAACCCGAGCTATGAGGAGGTCTGCACCGGCCGCACCGGCCATACCGAGGTCGTGCTCGTCGTCTATGATCCAAAGAAGATCGGCTACGACAAGCTTTTGAAGTCATTCTGGGAAAGCCATGACCCGACCCAGGGCATGCGCCAAGGAAACGACGTCGGCACGCAATATCGCTCGGCGATCTATGCGACGACGCCGGAGCAGAAGAAGCTCGCCGAGGCCTCGCGCGCGGCTTATGAGCCGGCGCTCAAGGCCAAGGGTTATGGCGCGATCACGACCGAGATCAAGGATGCGCCGCCCTTCTATTATGCCGAGGATTATCACCAGCAATATCTCGCAAAGAACCCCGGCGGCTATTGCGGGCTCGGCGGCACCGGCGTCTCGTGCCCGACAGGGCTTGGCGTCGCGTCTTAAGGCCGATGACGCGGGCGGCGCTCGATAAATTCTGCCGCTCGCTTAGGGGCGCGACCTTGTCGATCCAATGGGGCGACCATCAGGTCTATAAGGTCGGCGGCAAGATGTTTGCCGTCATCGGTGCCAAAGGCACGCTATCCTTCAAGGCGAATGACGTCGCTTTCGAGATGCTGACCGAGACGGGTCTTGCGCGGCCTTCGCCCTATATGGCGCGCGCCCGATGGCTCTTCGTCGACGATGTGAAGAAATTTCCGGCGGCCGAGCTGCGTCGGTACATCGCGCAATCCCATGCGCTCGTCGTCAAGAAGCTCACGCGCAAAGCGCAGCGCGAGCTTGGTCTCGTCTCAGCCTAAGCGACCACCTTTTCCGCGCGCAGTTTCTCGATCGCGACCGCGTCATAGCCGAGGCTCGTCAAGATCTCGTCCGTATGCTGGCCGCGCTCGGGCGTTGCCGTGCGCAGCGATGAGGGTGTGCGCGAGAGGAACATCGGCTGACCCACGAGCTCGATAGGGCCGAGGGTCGGATGGTCGACGCCTTGCGCCATCTTTAAATGCTTCACCTGCGGATCGGCGAAGACCTCGTTCATCTTGTAGATGGGGCCGCATGGCACGCCGGCCTCGTTCAAGAGCGCGACCCACTCGGCAGAGGTCTTCGTCTCAGTGCGCTCCTCGATCAGCGCATTGAGTTCGTCGCGATTCTGACGCCGCACGCGGAAATTCGCAAAGCGCGGATCGGTCGCGAGCTGTGGCGCGCCCAAAGCCTGGCAGAGCTTGGCATAGATCGGGTTGCTCGAGGCGGCGATGTTGATATGCCCGTCCTTGGTCTTGAACACCGCGGCAGGAATGTTGGTCGGGTGGTTGTTGCCTTCTTGCCCCGGGACCTCGTGGCTCATCGTCCAGCGCGCGCCCTGGAAATCGAGCATCGCGATCATCGCCGAGAGCAACGATGACTGCACCCATTGGCCTTCGCCCGATTCCTCACGTTCCAAAAGCGCGATGAAGATGCCCTGCGCCGCGAAAATTCCGGCGCAGAGATCGGCGATCGGAATGCCGGCGCGCACCGGGCCTTGGCCCGGCAAGCCGGTGATCGACATGAGCCCGCCCATCCCTTGGGCGATCGGATCGAAGCCCGGCCGGTCGCGATAGGGCCCGTCCTGGCCGAAACCCGAGATGCTCGCATAGACGAGACGCGGATTGAGCGGCTTCAAGGTTTCGTAATCGATGCCGAGACGGAATTTCACATCGGGGCGGTAATTCTCGACCAGAACATCGGCGTTCTTGACGAGCCGCTTCAGGATCGCGACGCCCTCAGGCTCTTTCAGGTTGATCGCGATGCTGCGCTTGTTGCGATGGAGATTCTGGAAATCGGGCCCATGGCGCTCGCCGCCGAAGCCCTCATCCTCGGTCGATTCCACCTTGATGCAATCGGCGCCCCAATCGGCGAGCTGGCGGACGCAGGTCGGGCCGGCGCGCACGCGAGTCAGATCGATCACCTTGAAACGCGATAGCGGAAGCTTGCTCATGCGCCGTGCTCGGTCTTGGGGATAGTGAGGCAGAGAAGATTTGCGAGCAGCACCGAGGCCGCGAGGAAATAGAAAACCGAGATGAGGCCGAAGCGATCGGCGAGCAAGCCGCCGATCAAGGGCGCGCTCCCGGACATGATCGCCTGAACCATGAACATCGCCCCGGTCATCGAGGCGAGGAGCTCGGGCGGCGAGCGATCCATCTGCCAGGACTGGACGACGGGCCGTGTCGCATACATGAAGAAGCCGAGGATCGACACGCAAGCGACGTAGATCACCGGATCTTTGATGAAGGTAAGACCCAGCACCACGACCGTCGTGCTGAACATGCCGGCGAGCACGACCGGGCGTCGGCCGATGCGATCCGAGAGCACGCCGGCGAAAGGCGTCGCGATCATGCCGCCCAATTGCAGCACCATCATCGCGAGGCCCATGGCAAACGGGCTGAAGCCCAAATCATGCGAGAGGTAGAGCGGCAGGAAGGCGAGGAGCCCCGTCTGCGTCAGCGTGCGGCAGCCGGCCATCAGGAAAAAGCTCCATTGCGCGCGCGAGCGCAGGAGCGTCGCGAGACCGGACCAATAGGCTCTGGCGTGCGGGCGCTGTGGCGTATCGGCGCCGGTCTCGCGGCGGCCGAGGAAGGCGCCGACCGCAATCGCACAGAGAATGCAGACAAGTGCGTTGATCTGGGCCGTATGCTGCCAGGAAAGGTGCAGCAGCATCCAGCCGGCGGCGACGGGCCCGGCCGCATCGCCGATATTGGCGAAGAGCGAATGCACCGACATGGAATAGCCGCGGTTTTTAGGCAGCTGGATCGAGAGCCAGGAGATCGCCGCCGGATGCCACATCACATTGGCGACGCCCAGAAGTCCGAGGCAGAGGCAGAGCGCGACAAAGCCGGTGACCACGCCCAAGGCGGCGAGCGAGATCGTGCAGAGGAGGAGCGAGGCGATTTGAATGCCGATGCGCCGGCCGGTGAGATCGACGAGCGCACCGCTCGGGAGATTGGCGATGACGGAGCCGATGAATAGCGAGGTGACGAGAAAGCCTGTCTGCGTGTAGTTGAGGCCAAGGCCGCTGCTGAGCGATGGCAGCAGGAGATAGAAGGTCGCCACCACCCAATGGGTCGAGCCATGGGCGAGGCTCACCAGCATGATCGGAAGCTGGATCTTCAGGGAGCGCAGCGGAAGCGCGCCAGCGGCGACGGTTTCAACCATGCGGCGAGCATAGACGAGCGCCAGCGAAGCCCAAAGCATCTTGCCGCAGTCAAAATGTGACCTCGGGCGAGAGCGGGTTGTGACACGAAGGATGAGAAGCTATTGTTCTTGACGAAATGCGATGCGCTCTTGACTGCAATTAACGTCGATCGCATCGCTGCTGGGACAGGGTTGATGCCGCACTGCACAATCGAAAATCTAAATAAAAAAAATTTAATACTCGGAACGGGCGGGAGTAGCGGGGGATTCACCCTTTTCCTGTTATCGTTGTGCCGAAACAAGGCGCGCTCGCCTCGGTGCTAATCTTTGCTCGCCTGACGGTTAGTTTCGGCATAGGATTTGAGCTGCGGCGTGGGAGAAAAACGGGTTAATGGACTTCCATCGGTTCATTCTCGAACACGGGATGCTTTCCTATCTCGTGACGTTCGCGTGGACGTTCTTCGAAGGCGAGACATTCGTGATCTTCGCCGCTTTCGCGGCGGCCCAAGGTCTGCTGGCGTGGCCGTTGCTCCTGGTTGCGGCGTGGCTCGGCAGCTTTGCCGGCGACCAAACCTATTTCTGGATCGGTCGGCATTTCGGCGTGCGGCTTCTCGCGCGCCAGCCGCTATGGCGCGCGCGGGTTGATCGTGCGCTGGCCTGGCTCAAGCGTTTTGACGCCTGGTTCATCCTGAGTTTCCGCTTCATCTACGGCGTGCGTAACTTCTCGTCTTTCGCGCTCGGCATCAGCCGCGTCCACTGGCGCCGTTTCCTCATTCTCAATTTCGTAGCTGCCGGCGTTTGGGCGGCGACATTCGTCGCCGCGGGCTATCTCTGCGGCCACGCTCTGGGCCACATGCTCGGCGAGATCGCCGAAAAGTTCAGTGAAACCCTGCTTATCATCTTCGCGCTCGTCATCATCGTCGGACATTTCGCGCACCGTCTTCACGTCCGGCGCCGTCGCAAGCTCGCGGCCGCCGCCGCTGCCGCTGCTGTCCCGCCCGTCTAACTTGGTAGGATCCCGTTTAATTTGATGGGATGACGAGGGCGGGGGCCTTTGCGGCCATTCTCCGCCGCAAGCCGCTCTCGAGCGCAATCGTGATCGAGTTGCCGCGACGGATCGCCGCGTCTTCCACTCGAGCGGCCGCTAGAGGGGCGCGATGCGCCAGCGCTCGGTCTTGAGCACGGCCGCCATGAGCCGCCGCGCGAGGTTCTCCGGGGTCAGGACGCGCAAGCCGAAAGCGAAATGCGGCGTCACGCTCGCGGCAACGAAAGCGAGCTTGCCCGCATCCGCGGCGATCAGCAGCGAGCCGATATACCGCGCCGTATCGATCTGCGTGACGATCATGCGGCGCGTGCCGATGCGGGCGGCGGCGCACGCGGCCGACGCCGCCTCTTCCGGGGCGGCGTTGGCGGAGAGGACCAGAGTGCCCTCCGCACCGGCAGCTTCGCTCAGCTGCTGGAGGCGACGGGTGTTCGCTTTATCGACGGGAGTGCCGCAAGCTGCGTCGATGATCACCTTGCGGCCGCCGGCGCCCGCGATCATGGAACGGAGCGTCGCCGCATCGGTTGCGACCATGAGCCGCAGCCCCAACGCGTCGAGGTTCTCCGCGAGCGCGGTGTCCACCCCGTCGCGGGAAGTGCTGATGACCAGGACTTCGTCCTCATCGAAGCGCGCCGAGAGTTTCGCGGCGAGCGTGCTGACACCGGTACTCGGAAAACCATAAAGCATCATCGGCGCATCCAGCGCCTCGTCGAGCGACACGAAATTGAAATGAGCCGCCAAGGCGACCGCAAGACGATCGACGGGTCGCGCGGCATGGACGGGCGCGGTCGCAAGGCCGTTGAGTTGGTTCGTCAGCGCGTCCGGTAGGCCGTGACTGCGGAGCACTTCGTCGAGAAGACCAGCCTCATCGCTCGGCCAGTCGCGGCCAAGGCCTCCGCCTTCGCGCGACGCAGGCGCAGTCTCGCTCATCAGACGGCCGCCGATATCCTGCGCGCTTTCCTGTTCCGGCCGCGCCGTGGATTTCTCGGCGGGTCGGTAAGAAGGACGACGAAACGCCATGAACAGTCTCCTAATGACGTCGCCCAGTGTCGCGGAGAAGCATTAACAATTAATGGCGGGTCCCATGTGCTTGAGGCTATGTTGGCTAAAATGCAATGCGCCGCACGCTGCTCGCGTGCCACGATGCATCGTAACGCGTCAAACGCCAAAGGGAGGGACAAATGCTCATTCGCGGAGGACGATCACAGCCCGTTGCCATCGCGCTGGCAGCGGTGCTCGCTTTGTTTGCGCGCGGTGCGGCAGCTGCGGATCCGATCAAGCTCGGCTTCAGCATGTCGCTTACCGGATCGGTTGCCAATACAGGACGCGTTGCCTTGGCCGCGCAAAAACTCTGGGAGAGGGACATCAATGCCAAAGGTGGGTTGCTAGGGCGGCCGGTGCAACTCGTCTATTACGACGATCAGAGCAATCCGGCAAATGTGCCGGGAATCTACACAAAGCTTCTCGATATCGACAGGGTCGATCTTGTGGTCGGGCCTTATTCAACGGTCCAAACCGCGCCCGCGATGCCAACGGTGATGGAGCATGGCAAGGTATTCATCGGCCTCTCGGCGGTCAACATCAACAGCCAGTTCCATTACCCGAAATATTTTGCCATGACGAATGCCGGCCCGCGGCCGAACGACGTCTTCTCCGAAGGCTTTCTGGCCGTCGCCATGCGCCAGACGCCGAAGCCGCAAACGATCGCGCTCCTCGGCGCCGACAACGAGTTCTCGCAGAATGTGCTCGGGGCCGCGCGCAAGAATGCCGCCGCAGCCGGGCTCAAGATCGTCTACGACAAATCCTATCCCCCATCGACCATCGACTATTCACCCATTATTCGCGCGGTAGAGGCGACCGGTCCCGATATTGTCTATCTCGCTTCCTACCCGCAGGATTCGGTCGGCCTGGTGCGCACCTTCAACGAAATCGGCTATAAGCCCAAGATGATCGGCGGCGCTACGGTGGGGCTGAACAACGTCTCCAACAAAATGCAGCTCGGCTCGTTGCTCAACGGCATCGTCGGCTACGAGAACTGGATTCCGGTCCCGACCCTGGATTTCCCCGGGATCAAGGACGTGCTCGATCGGTACCAGGCCGAAGCCAAGACCGAAGGTCTCGATCCGCTCGGCTATGGCATGGTGCCGACGGCCTATGCGCAAGTGCAGGCTCTGGGCGAGGCCGTCGCCGCGACTGGAAGCCTCGATCAGGATAAGATCGCGGCGTATATGCACAGCCATCCCATTCACACGGTCTGGGGCGACATCACCTTTGGCCCCGAAGGCGAATGGACGGAGGGCCGCGTGCTTGTCGTCCAGTATCACGGCATAACGGCCAAGACGATCGATCAATTCACCGATCCCGCCAAGATGACGGTGCTCGATCCGTCGAAGTTTAAATCAGGCGAGCTCATCTATCCCTATGCGGCGGCACTGAAATGAGTCGCCACCGAGAAAGGAGCGCGCGATGACGACACTCGCGGAAGTGACGGCAAACTCGATCGGCAAGGCGGCGTCCTCCGTCATCAGGCCGATCGGCCTTCATCGCGGCACGCTGGTGACGCGCAATCTCGACGTTATGCGCCGTTTTCTCGAAGAGCTTCTCGGCATGGAATGCGTGCGGACGGCGCCGGACCGGATGCTCGCGCGCCATCGTCGCGACCGCGGCGCGAAGAACTACTGGGTGCTCGAGATCTGCGCCGTCGCGGAGATCACGCATCCACAACGGCTCGTCAATCACTGGGGCTTCATGGTGGCGAGCAACGCCGAGGTAGACCGCGCGCATAGGGTGGCGACGGCGCGGCAGGCGGAGTTCGGGCTGAAGCGCGTCCATCCGCCGAAGGGCAATCACGGCTCCTACAGCTTCTATTTCGAAGATCTCGACAGCAATTGGTGGGAAATCGAATGCCGCGCGCCCGAAATCTCCTACGCAGCTTCGGTCGCAGCCGGAGACCCGCTCCCTGAAAAGCCGGAGGCCGACGCATGAGCGCGGATGAGACCGCGGTCGCAACCGCAAGCTTTTCGCACGGCACGCTTGGATTGCGCGATGCGGAAAAAACGCAACGCTTCTACAAAGAGTTCCTGGGCCTCCACAGCGTGCGCAAAGCCAATGGCACGCAATATGTCTGGCTCGGCGGCGAGTGGATCATCGCCTGCCTTCCGACCGGCAAGGCGCCGCGAGAAAAGCAGGGCATCGAGAATCGTTGGGCGCTGCAGGTCGCAACGCCAAGCGAGGTCGACGCCGCCCATGAGGCGGCTCTGGCGCAGCAGGCAAAATGGGACATCGAGCAGGTGCTGCCGCTTCGCGTCGATGGTGATGTGCGATCCTTCTGCTTGCAAGATCTCGACGGCAATTGGTGGGAGATCTTTCACCGGCCCGGCCATCTCTACGATGACATCTTCGCGCAACGGAACGTTGCCAATTGATTTTGTGTTCGTGATCTAGGCGATGTTCTCATTTCCGGACCTAGGCGTCGATCTCGGCGCGGTCAGCGCCTTCTTTTCGGTCGTGGTGATCGATGTCGTGCTTGCCGGCGATAATGCGATCGTCGTCGGGATGGCGGCCGCGGGCTTCGAGCCCCGGCGTCGGCGCCAGATCATCCTCTGGGGCGTCCTGGCGGCGACGGTCCTACGCATCGCGCTCGCCAGCATCGCGATGCAACTGCTCGCGATTATCGGCCTGACGCTTGCCGGCGGCATCTTGTTATTGTGGGTCGCCTGGAAATTCTATCGCGATCTTTCCGCGCCCGTCGAGAAAGAGGTCCACAAGCCGGTCGTAGCACCCAAGAGCTTCGGCCGGGCGCTGCTCCAGATCGTGATGGCCGATCTGTCGATGTCGCTCGACAACGTCCTCGCCGTCGCCGGCACAGCGCGCGACCATTTCTGGGTGCTGGTGAGCGGCCTCGCGCTCTCGGTGGCGCTGATGGGGGTGGCTTCGGAGCTGATGGCGCGGCTCGTCGGCCGCCATCGCTGGATCGCTTGGATCGGCCTGCTGATCGTAACCTTCGTCGCGCTCAGAATGATCTATGAGGGCTCCGCCGAGGTCGCGACCCGGCTCTCGCTCGACTTCGGCGTTTCGAAGAATTGGCTGTTGTAAAGCTCGGTGAAGATCCCGCCCTTGCGCATCAATTCGGTGAAGCTGCCGCTCTCCGCGATGCTGCCGTCGCGCAGCACCAAAATCAGATCCGCGCTGCGGACGGTCGAGAGCCGGTGCGCGATGATGAAGGTGGTGCGGTTGGCGGCGAGCCTGCTGATCCCTTCCATCACCATCGCCTCGGTCTCGACATCGAGTGCCGAGGTCGGCTCGTCGAGAATGAGGATGGGCGCATCGCGCAAGATCGCGCGTGCGATGGTGAGGCGCTGCTTCTCGCCCTCCGATAAGGTCGCGCTGTCGCCGAGCATCGTATCGTAGCCCTGCGGCAGCGACTGGATGAGCTTGTCGATGCGCGCGAGCCGCGCAGCCTCCTCGATCTCGCGATCGGTCGCTTTGGGCCGGCCATAGGCGATGTTGTCGCGCACCGACATCGGGAACACCAAAGGCGGCTGCAGCACCATCGCGATCTGCTGGCGCAGCGATTGAAGGCGATACTCGCGAACATCGACGCCGTCGATGAAGACTGCGCCGGTGCTCGGATCGAAGAAACGCGGCAAGAGGCCGACCATGGTCGATTTGCCGGCGCCGGTTGCGCCGACAAGCGCGACCTTCATGCCGGGCTTTACCGCGAGGCTGATATGGTTCAGCACGGGCATTTCGGCGCGATAGCGAAAGGCAACGTCGCGCCATTCGATAGCGCCCTTGGCGCCTTCGGGCGGAAAGAGGCGCGTCCCGTCCTTGAGGTCGGGCTCGGTATCGAGCACCTCGAAGCAGCGCCGCGCGCCGACGCGCGCGCCGGCGATGAGGCCCCAGCTCTGGCTGATCTGATTGACCGGCGTGTAAAGCTGCGCGAGATAGGCAGTGAAGACGATCAGCTGGCCGATCGAGAGATGGCCGCCGAGAACCGCCCGCGCGCCGACGAAGACGACGAGAGCGGTGCCGATCGCGATCAACGCATTGACCATGCCGGAATAAAGCGTCTGCCAGTTGTAGAGGCGCAAGGTCGCGTTGAGGCTCGCGCGGCTCGCGCCCATGAAGCGGCGGTATTCTTCCTCCTCTTTGGTGAAGGCCTGAACGACCTTGATCGAGCTCATCGCCCATTGCACGAGCGTATAGACATAGCTCTCGCGATCGCGCACTTCGGTCGCGACCTCTGTGATCTTGCGATTGAAGAGGGCGATGAGCACGAACAGGAACGGCACGATCGTCAGCGAGACGAGGGTCAAGGTCGCATCGAGCGGAATGAGCACGAGGAGCATGCCGGCCAAGAGCACCACGGCCGAGATGATCGGCAGAATGCCGTTCATGATCACGGTCTGGACCGCAAAACTGTCCGCCGTGATGCGGAACATCAGATCGCCGACCTTTTGCCGGCTGTGGAAAGCGAGCGACAGGCGCTGCAGATGCGCGTAAAGCGCGCCGCGCAAGTCGTTGACCATGTTTTGGCCGACGCCGATCGTCGTCGCATTGTGGAGGAGGGCGAGCAGCCCCGAGCCGATGCTGACGACCACGAGGCCGATACAGGCAAAGATCAGCAGCGCGATAGGCGACAAGCCGCCGAGCCAAGGCAGGTTCGGCGCTTTGCCGCCCAGCACGTCATCGATTACGAGCTGCAACGGCCAGGGCTTCAACAGCTCGAAACCCGAGATGAGGAAGATTTGCAAGAGCGCCCAGGCAACGCGCCATTTGTAAGGGCGCAGATAGGGCAGCAGCTTCCACGCCAGGCTGTTCATCGCCGCCGGCTCAGCCCGATCGGACGGGAACGAGGTTCTGGCGTTTTGCGACGGTCTCGACGATTCGATGCATGAGGCGACCGAATTCGATCGTGCGGTAGCCGATCAGCGCGCCCTGGGCGATACCCATAAGTCCGACCACCGTAGCCCAGCCCGGCGCGTCGAGAATGAGCGCTGCCGCGGTCAGGATCGCGTAGCCGCGCAGGACGAAGGCGGAAAAGCGCGACAGCCGCATCGCGCAGCGCACGCGCAGGAGCCGCTTCTCGCCGCCATGATTCTCGGTACAGACGAGCAGATAGGCACGGCTCCAAAGCCCGCGCGCGATTTTCAGATCCCAGTCGTTCCAGCCTTGATCCATCTGGATGAAGTATTTCTGCGGCGCGAGGAACTGCATGAGCTCGCCCAGCAGCGTCTCCTTCTCGTCGCTCTTCTCGCTCCAATAGGAGAGATAAAGAGCGCGCTCGCGCCAGCTGACGCGCGGCGTCTGGCTCGTTTCGTCGAGCCCTCGGGTCGTCGGCTCTTGGGTCTTCATCTCGCGCCAGCGCCATTTGAGCCGCTCCCAGCCGCGCAGGATGGGGCCGAGATAGATGAGCAGCGCGACGAGCGCCCGCGCCTTGACGCTGCGGAAGCGCTTGTCGATCGGCGCGCGCAGGGCGCCGTTGATGCACATCACCCAGGTGACGATGAGCGGCACGATGAACAGCAGCATCCAGCCGCCGGCGATGATCCCGATCAGCGCGAGCAGAATCGCGACCACATTCCATTCGAAAGTCAGCGGCAGGAAGGCCGCGAGCGAGGAGGGCGGCTCGTAGAGCGTCTGGAAGAGGCCGCGGCCGAACACGCCCGAATAGATCACGGGCCGCCGCGACAGGAGCAGCGCCGCCGAGAGATCGCCATAGATGCGGCCGAGCCATTTCGCCTGGCCGAACAAGTTGAAGCGGATCGGATGCTTCGAATAGACGAGCGCCTCCGCCTTGCCGTAGCCGCGCTGCTGGCCGATATAGGCCTTCACCGTGTTGCGGCGGAAATGCCAGACCACCGCGGCGGGGCTGAAGCCGATGGTGTAGCCCGCATCCTGAAAGCGCCAGCAGATATCGACGTCGTCGCCGGCGGCGCGGTAGATCGGGTCGAACCCGCCGAGGCGCAGCAGCACGTCGCGGCGGAAGGCCATGTTGCAGCCGGCGATATGCTCCGCCACGTCATCCGCCAGGAGGACATGGGTCGGCCCGCCGGGCGACACGGCGACAGCGGCGGGCACCAGGCTCTCCTCGGGCGGCGGAAAATTGGGGCCGCCGCACGCCGCGAGCTCCGAGACTTCCATCTTGGCGATCAAATAGGCGAGCCAGTCGGGATCGGCGACGCAATCGCTGTCGGTATAGGCGATGATCTCGCCGGTGGCGGCTTCGGCGCCGACATTGCGCGCGACCGAAAGGCCCTTGTTGGGCTGCGAGATGATCCGGCAATAGCCATAGCGCTCGGCGATCGCGAGGCTGCCGTCGGTCGAGCCGTCATTGACGACGATCACCTCGTAATCGGGGTAGTTGAGCTTCGCCAGCGATTCAAGGCACGGCGCCAAGGTGCGCTCGGCATTGTAGGTGCAGACGACGACCGAGACGCGTGGGGTACGCGGCAGGGTCGGCGGGATCGGTCCGTGATACCGCGCACGCACCGCGTCGTAGGCGGGCTTGGGCTGGCGATCGCGATCGACGAGGCCGAAGGCCCAATCCTCGATGAGATGACCGCCGGTGAACCATTCATCGGTCCAGGCGAAGACAAAGGCGCCGGCCACACCCATCTCGAAGGCCGTGCGCAGCTGCCAGGACAAGATCTTCGCCTGCTCTTCCGTGCCCTCGCGCATCGAATCGATGCCGAATTCGGTCAGCACCAGCGGGCGATCGACGGCGAGGTTGTGAAGTCGCGAGATATAGCGGCGGAACGCGCCTTCCTGATGAAGATAGACGTTGAAGCAGAGGAAATCGGTGAAATCGACGGTGAGATATTCGGTCGAGGGAAAATTGGCGTAGCTCACCAGCCGATCGGGATCGAATTCCTTGATGAGAGCGACAAGTCTCTTGAGGAAAGCGCGCACGCGGCCCGGGCCATGCCAGCGCACCATATCCGGCGGAATTTCGTTGCCGACGAGATAAGCGAAGATCGCGGGGTGGCGGTTCATGCTCTTGACGGTCTCGACGATCGTGCGCTCCACGTCGCGCGCGATCGTCGGATCGTCGAGGAACGTCACATGCTGCGACCACGGAATGCCGACCAGCATTTTGAGACCGTGATCATCAGCCAAGTCGAGAAGCCAGATCGGCGGTACGGTGAAGACGCGCACGGTATTGACGCCCGCTTCCGCCATCAGCGTGAAATCGCGCGCCGCTACCTCGCGCTCGGGGAACTGGGTGCCATGCGACCCGACCGGGAACGGCCCGTAGGTGACGCCCTTGACGAAGAACTTCTCTTCGCCCGCGAAGAAGAATTTGCCGTGTACCCGAACCGGCAAGCGCTCGGTTGCGGTCTTCAGTCCCGAGCGCGGTATGACGGTCGAGTCGGGTGCCATCGGCGCTATGCCTTCGCGGGCCCGAAATGGCGCTGATGCCACGCCCAAGCGGTCTCGATGATGCGATCGAGCGAAGCGAGCTTCGGCGTCCAGCCGAGCAGCGCGCGCGCTTTCGCGGCGTCGGCTACCAGGACCGGCGGATCGCCGGCGCGACGCGCCGTGTCGCGGCTCGGAATCGGGCGCCCGGTGATGCGCTTGGCGGCATCGATGGTGGCGCGCACCGAATGACCTTCGCCCGTACCGAGATTGAGGGCAACGCTTCCGCCGCCATCCTCGAGGTAGCGGAGCGCCAAGACATGCGCCTCGGCGAGATCCTGGACGTGGATGTAGTCGCGGATCGCGGTGCCGTCGGGGGTCGGATAGTCGGTGCCGTAGACGTCGATTTGCGCCCGCCGCTTCATCGCCGCATCAAGGATCAGCGGGATAAGGTGAGTTTCGGGATCGTGCGCCTCGCCGATCTCGCCATCGGGGTCGGCGCCGGCGGCATTGAAATAGCGCAGCGCGACATAGCGGCTGCCATGCGCCACGCCGTGCCAATGGAGCGCCCGCTCGATCATGAGCTTCGTCTCGCCATAGGGATTGACCGGATGCTGCGGGGTGTCCTCGCGGATCGGCATCTTTTCGGGGAGGCCATAGGTCGCGCAAGTCGAGGAGAAGACGATCCGCTTCACGCCCGTCGCCAGCATCGTCTCCATCAGGCCAAGACTGTTGACGACGTTGTTGTGGAAATATTTCTCGGGCTTTTCGACCGACTCGCCGACATAGGCAAAAGCGGCGAAGTGCATGATCGCGGCAATTTTGTGGCGGCGGATCGTCTCAGCGAGCAGGACGCGGTCGCCCAGGTCGCCCTCGATCAAAGGCCCCCAACGCACCGCTTCGCGGTGCCCATAAACCAGATTGTCGTAAGCCACGGGCTCGTACCCGGCCTTGGCCAGGGCTTTACAGGCATGGGAGCCGATATAGCCGGCACCGCCGGTAACCAGGATGGTCTTACTCATCACTCTCCTGAAACGCGGACACACCGCACGAGGCACAACGGATTGCGCCTCCTAAACTTCCGTAGGTCTTCACATTTTGTCTTAAAGCCAAGCCCCTGAAGGGGCAAGGGGCAAGCCTGTGCTCGCGGCTCGGTAATCCTTCATTAACGGCGACGCTTGCGCGGCTTTGTCGGCCGCGCGTCGGGCACCTCTGCTTCCGCCAAGGCCCGCTTCTGGCGCCGCTCGAGCTCGGCGGGATCGAAGTCCTCGATCAACTCGTGAAACAAGCGGTGCCAATTGATCTCGGCCTTCAAATGGGTGAAGACCGAGCCCAGTCCGAGCGCGGCGCGGTCCATGAACACGAATTCGCGGGGCGGGCGAACCCCGCCGAGCCGTCGCAGCTCGCGGTGAACACCTTCCGCCAGTTCGCGGCCATAGACGCCTTCCTCTTCCTGCTCTTGGATGCGGCGACGGCGATCTTCGAGAAGCGGGGCGTAGATGAACCGCGCCCAGCGATTGAGGACGTCGATGATCTCGGGCGTCAGATGGCCGAAGCCCCAAGCCTGATAGGCCGACACGGCGAGATCGCGATCGTCGCGATCGAGCGCGTGATAGAGATCGATGACGCCTTTGACGAATTTCGCGCCGAAGATGCGAATGCAGCCGAAATCCAAGAGGTTGATGCCGTCATCGTCGCGCAGCGTGTAATTGCCGAGATGCGGATCGCCGTGAATGACGCCGTAGTAATAAAATGGAATGTACCAGGCGCGGAACATGTTGCGGGCGATGGTATTGCGTGAGGCGGGGGGGCGATTCGCGGCTTCGAGAAAGGGCGTGCCCTCGACCCAGGTCATGGTCAAAAGCCGATCCGTCGAGAGCTCGGGGATCGGCTCCGGAATCGTGACGCCCTTCTCGCCGGCGAGCATCAACCGGTACATCCGCATATGTGCGGCTTCGCGGCGATAGTCGAGCTCCTCGCGTAAGCGCTCGCCGATCTCGGCATGGATTTCGGCGGTCGAGATCGCCCGGTCATAACGCTCGTAGAGCGAGAGGATGAATTTGAGCTGGCTCAGATCGGCCTCGACCGCCGATCCCATGTCGGGATATTGGAGCTTGCAGGCGAGCGCGCGTCCGTCCTTGGCGACCGCGCGGTGCACTTGGCCCAAGGACGCGGCGCGGGCCGCCTCATGCTCGAAGCTCTTGAAGCGCTGCTGCCAGTTCTCGCCGAGCTCGCTCGCCATGCGCCGTTTGACGAAAGGCCAGCCCATAGGCGGCGCATTCGACTGCAAGCTCGCAAGCTCGCGGGCATATTCTGCGGGAAGGGCGTTCGGGATCGTGGCCAACAGCTGCGCCACCTTCATGAGCGGGCCCTTGATGCCGCCCAAGGCGCGAGTCAGCTCGGCGGCATGGTTCTCGCGATCGATCTCGATGCCGAGGTAGCGCTGGCCCGCGAGTCGCGCGGCGAGTCCGCCCATCGTCGTCGAGACGCGCGCATAGCGGCGGACGCGCCCCGGGAGACTGTCATTATCCGGCATGCGTGCGTTCGTCCCTCATCGACTGAGCGTTTCGAGCTGGTCGATAAAGCCCGAAATCACCGACAGCCCTTTCTGCCAGAATTTCGGATCCGATGCATCGAGCCCGAAAGGCGCCAGCAGCTCTTTGTGGCGCCGCGTGCCGCCCGCCCTCAGCATGTCGAGGTACTTTTCGGCAAAGCCCGCCTGCGCGCCCTGATAAACGGCATAAAGCGAGTTTACGAGACAATCGCCGAAAGCATAAGCGTAAACATAGAACGGCGTGTGAATGAAGTGCGGGATGTAGGTCCAGTAGTGGCGATACTCGTCCTCGAACCGGATCGCTGGCCCCAGACTCTCGCCCTGGATCGACATCCAGATCTCGCCGATGCGATCGGGCGTGAGCTCGCCTTCGCGACGCTGATCGTGGAGGCGGCGCTCGAATTCGACGAAAGCCGTCTGGCGCACGACCGTGTTGAGCATGTCCTCGACCTTCGCGGCGAGCATCGCTCTGCGCCGTTTCGGATCGCTTTCGGTCTTGAGCATCGCCTGAAAGGTCAGCATCTCGCCGAAGACGGAGGCCGTTTCGGCGAGGGTCAAGGGCGTGTCGGACATGAGCGCGCCTTGCGGTGCTGCCAGCACCTGATGCACGCCATGTCCCAGCTCATGCGCAAGTGTCATGACGTCGCGCGGCTTGCCGAGATAGTTGAGCAGCAAATAGGGATGGACGCTCGGCACTGTCGGATGAGCGAAAGCCCCGGGCGCCTTGCTCGGCTTCACCGGCGCATCGATCCAGGGATGATCGAAGAAACGCTTGCCGACCGAGGCGAGCTCGGGCGAGAAGGCCGCATAGGCGCCCAAAACCGTGCTCTGCGCTTCGCTCCACGTAAAACTGCGCTCCTCTTCCTCGGGCAGCGGCGCATTGCGGTCCCAATAGGGGAGCGCCTCGACGCCGAACCATTTCGCCTTCAGCCGGTAATAGCGATGGGAGAGGGCCGGATAGGCGCCGCGCACCGCCTCGATCAGCGCGTCGACGACCTCGTCCTCGACGAAATTCGAAAGATTGCGCGACGAGATCGGCCGTTTGAAGCCGCGCCAGCGATCCTCGATCTCCTTGTCCTTGGCGAGCGTGTTGGTGATGAGGGCGAAAATTCGCGTGTTCTCGCCGAAAACCTTGCCGAGCGATTTCGCGGCTTCCTTGCGCAGAGCGGCATCGGGCTCCGACAAAAGATGAAGTGCCTCGGCGCTCGTCAAATCCTTGCCGCCGACGGGGAAACGCAAGCTCGCGACGGTTTCATCGAAGAGCCGCGTCCAGGCGGCGCGACCGGCCACGTATTTCTCGTGCAGCAGCTTCTCGATCTCGTCGCTCAGTTGATAGGGGCGAAAGGCACGCGTGTCGCGCAGCCACGGCGCGTAATGCGCAAGGCTCGGCTCCTTCAGCTTTTCCGCGAGCACCGCGTCGTCGACGCGGTTCAATTCGAGCGTGAAGAAAAGCAGCACCGTCGAAATGGCGTTGACTTTCTCTTGCAGGTCCTGGAAAAAGCGGCCGGTCTCGGCATCCGTCATGTTGGTGCAATAGTCGAGATAGGCGTAGCTCATGATGCGGCCGAGCTGCTCTTGCAGGCTCTCATAAGCGGCGATCGCCTGCGCGAGTTCGCGGCCCGAACACGCGCCGAGCTTGCCTTCGTAGCGGCTGCGGAATTGAGCCGCCCCGTCCTCGCTTTCCTTGAGCGCGCGCTTGAGCTCCGGACTGTCGCGGCCGGGAAAAAGATCGCGCAAATCCCATTCGGGAAGCGGTCCGAGATCGATTGCGGTGGTGCTCATCGCCATAGAGGCTCCTCGTTTCCCACTGCATATAGAGCTTCGATAAATTGACGCCAAGCCCAGGGAAAGCTATCCCGCTGCAGCATCAGGGAAAGGGCCGAGAGGGATTCGTGCAGGAACGAAGCTGGGCAAGCCTTGCCGCCATGTTCTTTGCGCAGGCGGAGCGCCTGGGTGATCATCCTTTTCTCTGGGTGAAGCAGGATCGGCGCTATCATCCTTTGGCCTGGCGAGATGTAGCGGAACGCGTGGCCGCCCTGGCGCGCGGCTTGCGAGCGCTTGGGCTGAACCGCGGCGATCGCGTCGCGCTCGTCGCGGAAAACCGCCCCGAATGGGTGATCGCGGACCTCGCCATCATCGCCGCGGGCGGCATCACCGTGCCGGCCTACACGACGCATACGATCGACGATCACCGTTATTTGCTCGCCAATAGTGGCGCCCGCGCGGTCATCGTCTCGACCGCGACGCTCGCCCAGCGGGTGCTGCCAGCCGCCGATCAGGTCGACAGCGTCGCCTGGGTCATCGTCATGGAACCCCTCGCCGGGGGACAGGTGTCCGAGACCGAGGTGTTCCAGCTGGACGACATTCTCGCCCGCGGGTGCGCGGCGGATGGCGACGTTGCGTCCTGGGTCGCCGAGATCGCCCGCGACGATCTCGCCTGCCTCATCTACACCTCGGGCACGGGCGGCCTTCCCAAGGGCGTCATGACGAGCCATGGCAACATCCTCTCCAACTGCCACGGCGCCTTTCGGTTGCTGGAGATATTGGGCCTCGAGAACGAAGTCTTTTTGAACTTCCTGCCGCTCTCCCACGCCTATGAGCACACGGCGGGGCTAATGTTTCCGATCTCGATCGGGGCCGAGATTTATTTCGCCGAAGGCGCCGAAACCCTCGCGACCAACCTGCTCGAAGCGCGGCCGACGATCATGACGGCGGTGCCGCGTCTCTACGAGACCTTGCATCAACGGCTGCTGCGGCAAATCGAGCGCGACGGCGGATTGAAAGCAAAGCTGTTCTATCGCGCGCTCGAGCTCGGCACCAAGCGCCTCACCGATCCGCGAAGTCTGACCGTCTTCGAGCGCATCATGGATCGTGTCGTCGACCGCCTCGTGCGCGACAAGGTGCGGGCGCGATTCGGGGGCCGGCTCAAAGCGATGGTATCGGGCGGCGCGCCGCTCAATCCGACGATCGGCACCTTTTTTCTCGCTTTGGGCGTGCGCTTGCTGCAGGGCTATGGGCAGACCGAATCGTCGCCGGTGGTGAGCGCCAACCGCCCCGACAAGATCAAGATTCATACGGTCGGGCCGCCGCTCGAGGGCGTCGAGGTCAAGGTCGCGGCCGACGGCGAAATTCTGGTGCGCGGCGAAGCGGTGATGAAGGGCTATTGGAACGACGCCGCAGCGACGGCGCGGGCGCTGGGAGGCGGCTGGCTGCATACCGGCGATGTCGGCGAGATCGATAACGACGGCTACATCGTGATCACCGACCGCAAGCGCGACTTCATCAAGAATTCGGGCGGCGACATGATCTCGCCGGCACGGGTCGAGGGCTATCTGACGCTCGAACCTGAAATCGCGCAAGCGATGGTTTATGGCGACCGGCGGCCTTATCTCGTCGCCGTGCTCGTTCCGTCAAAGGAATTGCTCGATCGGGTTTCCGGCAGCGAAGATCCCGAGCTCTCGAAGGCAGTTGGCAAGGCCGTCGCGCGTGTCAATCGCAACTTGTCGGGGGCGGAGCGCGTACGGCGCTTCATGATCGCAGCCGAGCCGTTCACGACGGCTAACGGCCAGATGACGCCGACGCTCAAGATCCGCCGCCATGCCATCCGCCAGGCTTATGGCGCAGCGCTCGATGCGCTTTACGAGGCGAAGGTCGGTCAGACGGCGTGATCGGGCAACGCCGCTAGCCGCGCGGCGGCGTGACATCCGCGCGAGGATGGTGCGTATCGCGCAGGATGCTCGCATTCAATTGGCGGGCAAGGCAGTCATAGCTCGTATCGGTCATGTGCAGCCGGTCGGGGCCGACCATGACCGACATCTTCATGTTGCCGTGCTCGGCCCAATCGCGCATCAAGGCAAAGCGGCGGAAGAGCGGCACGCCGGTGGCGTGCGCCGTCGCCCATAGCGCCCGCTCCATCTCGCGATAGCGCGCATGCAGCAAGACGGCCGGCGCGTATTGAATGTCCATCAGGACGACATCGGCACCGGCACCCTTCAGCTGGGCAATTCCAGTGCGCACCGCTTTCATCGATTGGTCGGGCTCGATGTCGCGGAGCACTTCATTGGTTCCGACTTGCCAGATAACGAGATCGGGTTTCTCGGGCAGCACATCCTGCGCGATCCGCTGGGCCATGCCGGTCCCGAGCTCGCCGCCGACACCACGGTTGAGAACACGAATCTCGGCTTCGGGAAAGTGTGCCCGGAGCAGCGCCGCCAGCCGGTTGGGATAAGCGCGCTCGGGTTTGGTCGCCCCCGTCCCGTAGGTGGATGACGAACCCAAAGCGACGATGGTGAGATTCTTGCCTTCGGCAAGCCGAGCGGCCGTATGCGGCAGGGGGCTCGTCAACGCGGTGATGTCTTCGGGCGCGCTGCAACGGTCGATGCCGGCCGCCGCTTTGCGTGCGCCCGGCGCGAAGAGGGTGAAAGCGGTAACGGCAAGCCCCAAGATGAGAAGCGCCGTCATCGCGGCGCCCGCCGGGCGTGTTGGGATGAAAACGGAGGGGGCCGCCTCACTCATCGCGTAACGCGCATCTCAACGTGTGGCGAAATCGATTGCATCCGCCAGCCTTTCTCCAAGACATTCATACAACTCCCTTGCCAGCGCCGCGCGCTTTTCCTTCGGCACATCGAAGTCGAAGATATCAGCCTCGCTCCAATACTTCATCACGCCAAAGCGCTGAAACATGTAGACGTCTTGCAGCGTCGCCGTCTGATGCAACGCATCGAGATAAGGCTGGAAATTTATAACAGAGACGGTGTTCGGATTGTATTGCATATCCATTAACATCACTTCAGATTTGTGCTCTTGCAGCGCGGCGATGCCGTTCGTTAACGCATCGGCGAAGTCGTTGATATCCTCGCCGCGCACCGCATCGACCGTCCCGGTTTCCCAGATCACCAGCGTCGGCCGAAGCGCGTATACGTCCTTGGCGAAGCGCTCGGTCATCTGCTCCGTCGTCTGCCCCGCGACGCCGCGATTGATGACGTTGATCGTCATTTGCGGATGACGTCGGCGCAGCGCTAGTTCGAGAAAATGGGGATAGGCCGTGTCCGGCGCCACGCCCGCCGTCGATGCACCACCGATGGCGACGACGGTGACCGGCGAGCGATCCTTGAAGTGCTGCGCCAGCCCCGGCAGAAGCGGCTCGTCCTGAATCAGTTCCGGCGGCGCGGTGCAATGCGGCGCCGCATCGTCGGCGATTGCCGGATCGGAATGCGACAGCAACGCCGCCGAGACGAACACGATTAGAAGGGCCGGAAGATGCATCGCCGATTACTCCGAAGGTGTCGCCGGAATCGAAGAGGAATGCGCGGGCAGCGGTCGACGGGCTGCTGCCTTGTACCATTCGAGTATGGCGGCGACCCCGATCATGACGCCGAGGCCGCCGAGATTGACGGCGATTTGCGCGAGGATCCCGCCGGAAAACTCGGCGAGGAAGAAATGTCCGAGCACTGACAGAAGGATGCCGAGGCAAAAGATATAAAGCGAGTGTTGGCCGCAGACGATGACGGGCCGCGCCCAGCGCGTGCGCAGGAAAACGCTGTCGGGACGAACGAAGAACACCGTGGCGACGGCGAGGACGAGAAAACTCAGGAGTCGCAACGGCGCAAGATTGGTCTTGTCGAGCGACAGGCCCCACAGCGCCCTCGCGAAAAGCGGCGGGAAAGGATCGTAGATCCAATGCAGCGTCCAGCTGAAGTTGATGACGGCGAAAACTGCCGCCAACGCGACGCAGATGCGACCGATCCATCGGCTCAGCGGAAAGGGCGGGCGCCCGCTGATTTGGTCGTGCCCGGCCGTGGCGCCGATGACGAACAGAAACTGCCACGCAAGCGGATTGAAGAACCAGACCTCATGCGAGGGCCTCGTATGAAAGGCCCAGCCGTGGCGCAAGGTCAGGATGTAGACCGCGCCCGACAGCAGCAGCGGCAGAAAGCGATGCCACTGTAGAAGGATCAGCACCACGGGAAAGCTCGCCAGCAGCACGATGTAAAGCGGCAGGATGTCGAGAAAGGTCGGCTGAAACGCAAGCGACAGCGCGCGGATGATGGCGAGATGCGGCTCTTGCAAGAAGTCGGCGACCCCCATCTCCTCAGAATAGATCGGATTCTGCACCACCAGGACCGCGTAGCTGACCTCCGCGGTGAAGATCACGAAGAGAAAGATATGCGCGACGTAGAGCTGCCAGACGCGGCGATAGACCTGCGCCGTCGCAAAGAGCGCGCCGTTCTCGCGCAGACTCTGCCCATAGACCAGCGCCGCGGTGTAGCCGGAGATGAAGATAAAGACCTCGGCGGCGTCGTTGAAGGCAACCGAGCGCAGGGTGAAATAGGCGAGCGCGTTTTCCGGGATATGGTCGATGAAAATAAAGAACAAGGATAGGCCGCGAAAGAAGTCGAGCCGCAAATCGCGCGGCAGGCGAGGCTTGAAGGCGACCATTGGCGGCGCGCCATTCCTACGGCGGCGCGAGACGGACCAACATCTTGCCGCGGTTGGCGCCGCTCAGGAGACCGATGAAGGCGCGCGGCGCCGCTTCGATGCCGTCGACGATGTCCTCGCGGTAGCGGATCTCGCCGCGTCTCAGCCAGTTCGCCATCGCGGCGCGGAATTCGCCCCAACG
>CAYMNX010000472.1:0-5811 GCA_964391905.1 uncultured Rhizobiaceae bacterium | reverse complement strand
CGATGACGGCAAAGGCGGCGTCGCCGCCGCGACAGTGAACTGGGTGACGCAGACGGCTTTCGCGCCGCCGCTTGTCGTGGTCGCGGTGAAGACCGATTCCGGCGCCTATCAGATCGTGAAGACGGCGAAGAGCTTCGTCCTCAACATGCTCGGCAAGGATCAGAAGGGTCTCGCCTTCACCTTCTTCAAGAACGCGACGGTGGCCGAAGGAAAGATCAGCGGGCAGCCCTTCCACAAGGGCGTGACGGGCGCCCCGATCCTCACGGATGCGCCGGCAGCGGTCGAATGCAAGGTGACGAGCATCGTCGAGCAGGGCGATCATCACATCGTCGTCGGCGAGGTGGTCGAGGCGCATCTGATGAAGCCGCCCGCCGGCCGGCCCGACGCTGCCATCCTCGAAATGAAGGATCTCGGCGACAACGTCTTCTATGGCGGCTAACCAGCCGAGACGCGGAACCACCAGGGATCAGGAGCAAGAGGATTTTCCGGTGTCTTGGTGAGTTGGTGGTTCCCTTCCCTGTGGTGGACCTGCTTTGAAGACCGCTGGTGAGCGGCGGCGATCGTTTCGGATCAGCGACAGAACGCCGCAGCTGAATTCGCGCCGCGGCAGGAATACTTTTCGCGATTCCGGCGTTGTCCGGATACGCCCTGCACAGGGCGTTCCTCCCTAAACTCGGGCCGCGGCAAGCCGCGGCCCTTTTCGTTTGATCGCATGCTTTCGCATCGGCGTTGAAACCGTCGCGACGCCGCACCGTTGAGCTTCTATCCGTAACGGAAGCCAGCGATGAGCTCAAAGCGAAAGCCTCAGAAAACGCTGTCTCGAAGCAGCAAAGCCAGCGGCGAGACTCCCAGTGAAAAGCCACCTCGAACCAGCGACTACAAAGCGGGCGGCGAGACCCCCGCACGGCGCTTCGCCGGAATCAAAGTCAAGCCCGGCTACGAGCAGAAAGGCGATATCGAGCGCCCGCCTTTTGAAAGCCACCCCAATCACGGTCCCAATAAGGCGCGGCCGCAACATCGGACACGGGACGTCGATACCGCCGGCCAGCATGGCCAGCGTCCGACGCATATGCCGCGGAAAAGTAAAAAGCCGGGCGTTTGATGCCGGTCACTCCTTCGAGAGCTTTCCGGCGGGGAATCGGATCAGGTTGTCGCCGAGCCGCGCTGCCTGGGCTCGAGCCAAGCCAGCCGCGACCACGCGGCCAAGCTCTGCCTGCTTGAAAGGCTTGCGCAGGATCGGAAATTCACCCGGGATTTGGGATTCAAGCGTCGATTCGGCATATCCCGTTGCGAGAACGACGGGAAGGTTGGGATAGAGCCGACGCAAGCTTAAAGCCAAGGCCATACCGTTCATGTCGCCGGGCATGACGATGTCGCTGAAAACGAGATCGTAGGCCCCGCCGTTCCTGATCTCGTCGAGCGCACGCTCGGCGCCGTTGACGATCCGCGTCTCATAACCCAGCTCTTCGAGCATCGATGCGGCGACGGTCGCGACCTCGGGATTGTCGTCGACTACAAGGATCCTCGCGCTCGCGGCCGCTTCCAGCGCCGCGGTGCTTGTCACATCCGCTGCCTGCTTGGCGCGGCTTCGGGGCAGATAGAGCGTCACCGTCGTTCCCTTGTGCAATTTGCTCGTGACCGTGACGCCGCCGCCGGATTGGTGCACGAAGCCATAGACCTGCGATAAGCCGAGACCAGTCCCCTTATCGGGATTCTTGGTGGTGAAGAATTGATCGAAGACATTAGGCAGAACGTCCTCCGGGATACCGATGCCCGAATCGCTTATGGCGAGCGCGACGAACTCGCCCTCGAGCTCGGCCGCGATCTCGCCCCGTGTCAGCCGCACATTCTCGGCCGCGATGGTGATCATGCCGCCTTGGGGCATGGCGTCGCGCGAATTCATGACGAGATTGAGCAAGGCGAGATCGAGCATGCTGACATCGACCTCGATGGACCAGATATCGGGCAGGATCGAAATCGCGACATTGAAATTGCTCGACAGCGAGCTGCGCAGCATTTCATACACGCCATCCATGTGCTTTTTCACATCAATGACTCTGGTCTCGAAGCGCTGCCGGCGCGCAAAGGTGAGCAATTGGCGGGTCAGCGCTTCGCCGCGCCGCGCCGCCTTCCCAATGGCCTCGGCCGCCCGGCGATCCCGCGCATCGACGAGGCGCCGGCCGAGAACCTCGGCATGGCCGCTCACGATCGCGAGGATGTTGTTGAAGTCATGGGCGATGCCGCCGGTCAGGCGCCCCAGCGCCTCCATCTTTTGCGCCTGCGCCAGCTGCTCTTGCATCTTCTGCAGCGCGAGCTGGGCTTCGCGCTTCTCGGAGATGTCGCGGGTGACCTTGGCAAAGCCGACGAGATTGCCGTTCTCGTCGCGAATGGCATCGACGACGACGTTCGCCCAGAATTGCGATCCGTCCTTCCGCACGCGCCAGCCTTCGGCTTCGTAGCGCCCTTCGCGCGTCGCTGTGTAAAGGACGCGTGCGGGCACGCCATTGGCGCGGTCGATCTCCGTGTAGAACTTGGAGAAGTGATGGCCGATGATCTCGCCCTCGTCATAACCCTTGATCTTCTTCGCGCCGGCATTCCAGCTCGTCACGATTCCGTTCGGATCGAGCATGAAGAGAGCGTAGTCGGTGATGCCGCCCAGAAGGAGGCTGAGCTGGCGCTCGCTTTCGCGCAGCGCCTCTTCCGCAGCGCGCCGTTGCGTTATATCGCGCGTGACTTTCGTAAATCCGATCAGTGCGCCGGCCGCATCCCGCACCGGCTCGATGATCGTATCCGCCCAGAACCGGCCGCCATCCTTGCGCAGGCGCCAGCCTTCGGACTCGTACTGTCCTTGCGCGAGCGCGACCGCCAGGGCCTTGGCCGGCAGCCCGGACAGCCGATCCTCGCGCATATAGAATTCGCCGAAATGGCGGCCGATGATCTCATCGGCACTGTAGCCCGAGAGGCGCTCGGCGCCGCGGTTCCAATCGGTGATGACGCCATTGGGATCGAGCATGTAGATCGCGGCATCGAGCACGCCATCGACCAGAACGCGGAACCGTGTCTCGCTCGCACGCAGCGCATCTTGCGCCGCCTGTCGCTCGGTATCGTCACGCGTGATTTGAGCATAGCCGACGAGCTTGCCGTGCTCGTCGCGAATCGCTTCGACGACGTCCAACGCCCAGAAAGGGCTACCGTCCTTCTTCAGCCGCCAACCCTCGGTCTCATGCCGGCCGACGGCCGCCGCTTGCTCCAATATCCGCCCGGGCGTACCGGCGCGGCAGTCCTCCTCCGTGAAGAAGCTGGCGAAGGATCGGCCGAGAACCTCCGCTTCGGTATAGCCTTTGATCCGTTCCGCGCCCGCGTTCCAGCTAGCGACCCGGCCGTCCGGATCGATCATGTAGATTGCATATTCGCTGATGGCGTCGATCACGCTCTCGAGCCGGCGCTCGCTCAAAATAAACCGCCGTGCTTCACCGTTGGTTGTCATGGTTGATCCTTGACGCCTCAAGGCGATACGTTATGGTTGTATCTCGCTAAAACATTATGGCGAATCGTTGACACGTCGGTTCGACTCGACCAAAGTTTCTCTCATAAAGGTTGGCGGTCAAGATGACCGAAATGCGAGGAATTTAGGGCGAATGTCGGCGGTGAGCCGGTTAAGTCCGGCGAGCGACGAGAGCAATGGTGGACGGAAGGCGGTTCCGCCCGATCGCCCCAATCCAACGGAGCGCGACGATCTTCCTTATAAGGTCGAGATCTGGGACGATGCCAAGGAAAGCGTCGAGCAGGTCGTTGCTGTGACCGCCAGCGCGAGTATTGGCTATGCCGCCTATTACGCGGCGACCAAGGAATTCCCACTTCGCTACATCACCCTTCGCTTCAAGAATCGCGTGGTGACACGCTGGAACGGACCAGCACATTAGGGCGTCGGCGGAGCGGGCGGCTTCGCGGCTTCCGCGCTCAGGAGCCCGGAGAGTGGAATGTCGGAATCACGTCGAGGATCTGTGGACGCGCACCCCGACGCTGAGAACCTTCCCTATCTGATCGAGCTCTGGGGCGCCCACGACAACCGCGTCGAACGGGTCCTGGCGCGGGCGGCGCGCATCGGCTTGGCGCGCGCCATCTTCAAGGCCGCCGACGAGGAATATCCAAACCGCCGCCTGACGTTACGCCGCGGCGAAAGGATTATTTCCGACAATCGCCGGGGCTAACGCAGGCTGTCGTTGAGCTTCTGCAGCGCGGCGGCGCCTGGCACGAGATCCTCGGTCTCGAGCTGGTTCAGTGGCTTGCCGATCGTATTGAGATAATCGTGCATGTCCTCGCCGTCGGGATCGACATAAAGGAGCCCGGTCACGATCTCGCCCGCCGCGGCGCGCTCCTGCAGATAAGTCATCGCCGCGAGCTTGTCGCTCGGATCGTAGTGCGCGGCGAGCTTCCTCAAGCGTAATACCGAGCCGTCATGCTGGGTCACCAGCTCCATCGTGCCAGGCGCGTAATCGGCCGTGATCGGCGCATGCTCCGTCATCACGTCCAACCGATTTACGGCTTCGTTGTGCTCGCGCACATAATCGAAGCTCTTGGTCGAGCCCACGTGATTGTTGAAGGCAACGCACGGGCTGATGCAATCGATGAAAGCGGCGCCGTGGTGGGTGAGCGCGCCCTTGATGAGCGGCACGAGCTGCGCCTTGTCGCCGGAGAAGCCACGCGCGACGTAAGTGGCACCCAGTTGCAGCGCCATCGCGATGAGATCGATCGCGGAATCGCTGTTGGTTGCGCCGTATTTGCTTTTCGACCCCTTGTCCGAGGTCGCCGAGAACTGGCCCTTGGTGAGACCATAGACGCCGTTATTCTCGACGATATAAGTCATATTGACGCCGCGGCGGATCGAATGCGCGAATTGACCGAAGCCGATCGAGGCGCTGTCGCCGTCGCCCGAGACGCCCAAATAGATCAGATCCTTGTTGGCAAGATTGGCCCCCGTGAGCACCGAGGGCATGCGGCCATGCACGGAATTGAACCCGTGCGACTGGCCGAGAAAGTAATCCGGCGTCTTCGATGAGCAACCGATGCCCGACATCTTGGCGATACGGTGCGGCTCGAGGTCGAGCTCGAAACAGGCCTGAATGACCGCGGCGCTGATCGAATCATGGCCGCAGCCAGCGCATAGCGTCGAGATCGAGCCTTCGTAATCGCGATGGGTGAAGCCGAGCTTGTTTGTAGGCAGACTCGGGTGATGAAGCTTTGGTTTCGGGATATAGGTCATGGTTTTCCTACCGCGCCACTTCGCGCAACGGCGCAACATTGCGCGCCTTCAACAGCGTCGATATCTTGTCGGTAATGAAGCGCGCCGTAATCGGCGTGCCATCGTAATGCAGCACCGGTACGATGCGCGCGGGATCGAGATTGGTCTCGGTCACGAGCAGGGTCCGAAGCTGCGCATCGCGGTTCTGCTCGACCAGGAACACCTGCTCGTGCTCGAGCACGAAATTGGCGACCGCATCGGCGAAGGGAAAGCCGCGCAGGCGCATGGCGTTCAAATGGATGCCTTGCGCCTCGAGCGCGTCGAGCGCCTCATGCATCGAGGGCGTGGTCGAGCCGAAATAGAGGACGCCATATGTTGTCTTCTGTTTCGCGTCGCGCCGCACGGGTGCCAGGACCAGCTTCTTCGCGGTCTCGAATTTGCGCAAGAGGCGCTGCATGTTGTCGACATAGACGGCGCCGTTCTCGCTGTAGCGAGCCATGCGGTCATGCGAGGAGCCGCGGGTGAAATAGGCGCCTTTGGTCGGATGCGTGCCGGGATAGGTACGGAAG
>CAYMNX010000471.1:0-4056 GCA_964391905.1 uncultured Rhizobiaceae bacterium | reverse complement strand
CGTCACGGTGACGCGCGAGCCGGTCGATTGGCGCAAGCCCTGAAGCTTAAATCCGGAAGCCGCCGCGCTTGCGGCCCTGCGATATCTCGAGGAACAACTCCTCGAGCGGGATGAGGCGCTTCGTCAGCCCCTGCTCATGCGAGTAGCGGGCGAGGGTCTCGAGCGTCCCGCGGTTGCGCGGGGTCAGCCCGTTCTCCCAGGGATCGGGGCCCAGGATCTCCTGCTGCTCCTCCCAGGCCTCGCGATACCAGGCGAGCGGCGCGATGCGGGGATTCTCCATCCGTTTCATCGCGATCGCCTTGGCCTGCTCGAAGGCGCGATAGAGGTTGATCGGCGCCCAGGGATATTTCGCGACGATGTCCTCGCGGATCGCGACCACATGCATGATCGGGAAGATCCCGGTCTTCTTGAAATAGGCTTGCTCCTCGGCCTTGTGATCGCGGAAGAGGCGGGCGACGCGCGGGTCCTTCTTCACCAGCGGCTCGATCAGATCGGAATGAAGCACGGCGTCGAGCTCGCCTTCGACGAGCATCGCCTCGACCGATTTATTGGGCGGCAGCCGCGTCAGCTTCAAATCGGGCGGCGGGATGAATTCGACATCCTCGTCGATCTCGGCGAACCACTCTATCGACTTATGCGGCACGCCATATTCGCTCTCGAGGATGCCGCGCATCCAGTGGACCGCGGTTACCTGGAAGGATTTGACGCCGATCTTGCGGCCGATGAGATCGGTCGGCTTTGCAATGCCCTTGCCGGTATTGATGAAGATGAAGCCATGGCGGAAGCGGCGATGGGGAAAGACCGGCAGTGCGCGGAACGGCAAGCCCTGATCGCGGGCGATGACATAGGAGGAGCAGGAGCATTCGGCGACATCGAATTCGCGATTGCGCAGGAAGCGCCAATGCCGGGTCGACGAATCCATATCGGTTAGAACGGTGAGCTCGATGCCGTCGGGCTTGACCGCGCCCTCCTTGAGGGCGCGGTGGATCTCGTAATCGCCGCAAGCAAGTGTCAGCGGAATGCGCATGTCACGGTTTCACCATTGATAGGCGGCGAGCACGCGGTCGATCATCGCGCCCGCCTCGCCAAGATAGTTCGCCGGATCGACCAGTTTTGCGAGCGCGGCGCGGTCCATATGGCGCGAAATCTCGGGATCGGCGGCGAGGAGATCGAGGAACGAGCCGCCCGTCGTGATCGCCTTGCGGCAGATGTCGTAGACGAGATCATGCGCGCGCTGGCGTCCGAGATGCGGGCCGAGCCCCATCATCACCGCTTCCGACACGATCATGCCGCGCGTCAGATCGAGATTGGCGCGCATGCGCGCGGGATCGACCTCGAGCCCCTCGACGAGGAATCTTGCCTGGTTGAGCGCGCCGCTCGCCAAAAGGAAGATCTCGGGGACTGCGATCCATTCGATCTCCCAAGGGCCCGTCGAGCGCTCGTGATCCTCGACCATGGCGTCGAGCAGGGCGGCCACGTTCTGCCGCACCATTGCGGTGGTGGCGATGATGTAGTTGCAGGAGATGGGGTTGCGCTTCTGCGGCATGGTGCTGGACGAGCCACGGCCTTCGGCAAAGGGCTCGAACACCTCCTCGACCTCCGTCTGCATCATCAGCTTCACATCGGTGGCGATCTTGCCGAGGGTGCCGGTGACGAGGCCCAGGAAGCAGCCGACCTCGGCGACGTTGTCGCGCATCGTGTGCCAGGCGATCGCGGGCTGGCCCAAGCCCAATTCCTTCATCAGCTCGGCCTGAACTTTGAGCCCGTCCTGGCCCAGCGAGGCGAGCGTGCCGGCGGCGCCGCCGAACTCGCCGACGAGCACGCGCGGCCGCAGCTCCTTGAGCCGCGCGCGATGGCGCTCGATCCCGGCGAGCAGGGTCGCGGCCTTGAAGCCGAAGGTGATCGGCACCGCCTGCTGCAGATTGCTGCGCCCCGCCATCGGCGTGTCGCGATAGCGCCGCGCCAGCCCGGCGAGCGCCTTGGCGATCGCCACGAGCTCGCCCTCGACGAGATCGAGCGCCTCGCGAATCTGGAGGATGGTCGCGGTGTCGGTGATGTCTTGCGTGGTCGCGCCCCAATGGCACCATTCGCCGAGCCCGTCGCGGCATTTCTTGACGAGCTGTTGCACCACCGGCAGCACCGGATAGCCGATGCGCTCCGTCTGCTTCTTCAGGAGATCGAAATCATATTCGGCGGCGACGCAATGCCGGACGATCTCCTCGGCCGCTTCCTTCGGGATGATGCCGAGCCGCGCCTCTGCCTGCGCGAGCGCCGCTTCGATGTCGAGATAGCGTTGCACCCGGCTCTCATCGGAAAAGACCCGGCGCATCGCCGCGGTGCTGAAGATGTCGCGAAAGATCGAGGAATCGAGCGCGGTGGCGGGCATGGCAAGTCCTTAAGGTAGGCGAGCCGGCAACTGGCCTCAGACGAGGCCGGTCATGTCGCGCAGCGCCGGGACGATATCGCCCAAGAGCGATTGCGGCCAAGGCACCGCGAAGACGCGATCGAAGAGCACCCAGATCAGCACCGTCGCGACGCCCGAGGCGATGAAGGCGCGCGGCCAGCCCTCGCTGAATTCGAGCCACATCAACAGAAACACGAGCAGGGCGAGCGCGGGCAGGAGCCCGACACCCGCGCCGACAACCAGGAACCCTACGATCCAGGCGAAGATGCGGACGGCACGGCCGCATGTCGTTGCCGCGTCGAGCGCATCCGCCGGCGGCGCGGCGTCCGGCAAATGCGGCGCCTCTGCCGGCCCGTGCAGGACCGCCTCGCGGCCGCCGAAGAGCTCGGTGACGAGATTGAGGAGGCCGAAGAACAGCGCGGCGATAGCGGCGGCGGTCGGCACCAGCCGCGCTGCTTGCGGCCATTCGCGCGAGACCCCGAGTGCCGCGAGAACGACAAGGAGAAGCGCCGTCGTGAAGGCGGCATTGCCGCCGAAGCGAAAGGCGCCGGAGCGGAACTGCCGGAACGACGCGAGTGTCGCCGACAAATGGGTTTTGAGCGGCGGCAGGACCACCCAGAGCGCGCCGGCGAAGACGAGGAGAACGATCGGCCGCCACGCCCAGGCGACGCCGTAGATCTGTGTTGAGATGAAGAAATAACGCTCGAAGATGCCGCCCAGGACGAAGCCCAGGATGAGCGGCGGCCGCGGCCAGCCCAAATGCTTCATCACCCAGCCGATCGCGCCGAAGAGCACGAGCGAATAGAGATCGCCCCAGCTCTGCGAGCCCTCGAAGGCGCCCAGGAAGATCACCATGAGGACGAGCGGCACGAGGATGCTGGCGCGGACCACGGCGAGGCGCGCGAAGATGCCGCTCGCGGCAAGGCAGATGATCGCGCCCAGCACATGCGAGAGGGTCAGGGTCCAGATAATCGAATAGGTGACGTCGAGATGCTTCGTCAGCATCTCGGGCCCCGGTACGAGGCCGTGCATCAGGAATGCGCTCAGCAGCAGCGCCATCGACGCGCCCGCGGGCACGCCGAAGGCAATGGTCGGCACGAGATGTCCGCCCTCTTTGGCGTTGTCGGAGCTGATCGCCGCGATCACGCCGCGAATATCGCCGCGGCCGAAATTCTCGGAATTCTTCTCGGTCCGCACCGCATGGCCATAAGCGATCCAGTCGATCACCGCCGCGCCCAGGCCCGGCACCGCGCCCAGAAACGCGCCCATGGTCGAGCAGCGCAGAACGAGCCACCAATGGCGGACAGCATCGCCCAGGCCGCGCCATTGCCCGGCGAGATCGATCTCGGCGGGGTTCCGCTGGGCGATGCTGGTGCGGTTGATCGCCATATCGACGAGCTCGGGAATGGCGAAAATGCCGAGGGTGAAGGGCACCAGCGGCAGGTGATCCCAGAGATAGAGCGTGCCGAAGGTCCAGCGCAGCGTGCCGGTTTGCGCGTCGCCGCCGATCATCGCCAGCATCAGGCCGAGACCCGCCGCGGTCAGACCCTTGAGCGGCGCCTTGCCGGAGAGGACGCTGACCATCGAGAGGCCGAAGATGCAGAAGGAGAGGAGCTCGGGCGAGGCGAGGTAGAGCACCATCGGCCGCAGCA
>CAYMNX010000470.1:0-4365 GCA_964391905.1 uncultured Rhizobiaceae bacterium | reverse complement strand
CTCGATGGAAAGATCCTCGTCGACGCGACGGCACCGTTGATGCCGCCCAAGGTTGATCGCGTCCAGTTGCCCGCGGGCGGCTCGGCCGTCGCGGCAATTCAGGCGAAGCTCGGCGATCGCGTGCGCGTTGTCTCGGCCTTTCAGAATGTCGCGGCGGAAAAACTGAAACATCGCGGGGGGAGCGTCGATTGCGACGTGCTCGTCTGCGCGAATGACGCCGCGGCCCGGCAAACCGTCATCGATCTCATCGGCGCAATGGGCCTGCGCGGCATCGATGCGGGACCGATCGCCAATTCCGCGGCGGCGGAGGCGCTGACCTCGCTCCTCATTTGGATCAATCGCAAATATAAGGTGCCCGGCGGTTCGGGCATCCGCATCACCGGCCTGCCCGGCTGAGGCGCGCCGCGCTCAGGCGATGGTTTGCGACCGGAACGCCTCGAGGAACCAGCGCGCCATCGCGGCCAGATCTTCATCGCGGCCTTCAAAGCCCATGAGCTGAACGCCGAGCGGCAGGTCCTCGATTGACAAGAGCGGCAGGTTGAAAGTCGGCGCACCGATCGCCGAGGAAGCGTCGTTGTACCAAGGTGTCCCGACTTTCGGCTGACCTTTCTGGCCGGGGCCGATATGGGCGAGGGTGATGAAGCCGTCGACCTTGCCGGCGAGGCCGCGATGGCGGCGGCGCAATTCCTCGCGCCGCGCCGCCGCGCGCTGATAATCTGCCAGCGTCATCGCAACGGCCTTGTCGATATAGCCCTCGATCGCTTCGCTGATCGTGCCCGGGCGAAGCTCGCGCCAGGCGCGCAAGGGCCAGCGAAATTCCCAGAGCATCGCATCGAAGAAGAATTCGGGCGTGCGCGCCGTCGCATCTTCATAGTCGCGCAATTCGTCGTTGGCGTCGGGCTCGAGGATGTCGACGCCGTGCGCCGCGATCGCGCGCAAGAATTCCTCGAACACCGCTCTCGACGCTTCATCCGTCTGCGACCAGCCGTAAGTATATTGTCGCGCGAGCCGCTTCGGTTGGCGTGGCGCCGGCAAAGTCGCGCCGCCGGCCAGCGGCGGATAGCCGGGATCGCCGCCGACGCTTTGCGCGATATGGTGCGCAGTCTCCCAAATATCGGTCAGCGTGCCGCCCAGGAATCCCAGGTGATTGAGGCTCGGCGAGGGATCGATGCCGCCAGAGCGGTTGAGCGCGCCGTAAGTCGGCTTCATGCTGATGATGCCGCAGATCGCGGCGGGGCGGATCACCGAGCCGCGCACCTGGCTGCCCGTCGCGAGCGGCAGCATCTTCGCGGCGACCGCGGCCGCCGAACCGGAGGACGAGCCGCCGGGCGTGCGCGTCAGATCCCACGGATTCCAGGTCGGCGCCGGCAGCGCCATGGTGAGCTCGGTCGATTGCGTCTTGCCGAGAATGATCGCCCCCCCGCGCCGCAGCGCATCGACATGCGCCGCATCGATCGCGGCGATGTTGCCTTCGAACATCTTGCTGTTGCACACCGTCGGAAGGCCCCGCACATCGAAGCAATCCTTGATGCCGACCGGCATGCCGTCGACCGTCGATAGCGGATGTGCGTGCTTCCAGCGCGCACTTGCTTCGTCGGCGGCGCGACGCGCCTGCTCAAGATCGAGGCAGACGAATGCCTTGACCTTGGGCTCGAGCGCATCGATGGTCTCAAGGCAACGCTCGAGATAAGCGCGTGGCGTGTCGCCGCCATTTGCGAACCCTTTCCTGGCTTCGGCGAAGGAGAGATAACGGGCGGTGTGGGGCGCGTAGGCCATGCGTCAAGTCCTGGTCAAGAAAGGCGCGGCGAAGCGGTTTCCGATAGCACGCAATCCGGCTTGTGATAGATTAGCGCATCGTGGCCCGGGAGGCGGCAATGCATAAGATTTCGATACCGCAATACATGGTCGACCGTGTCATCCAGCTGCGCGGCAAGGAGCATTGCTTCGAGGATTTCGATCCGGCGAAGACGGCGCTCGTCGTGGTTGACATGCAGAATGCTTTCCTGATGCCGGGCGTCGCCCATGCTCTTTGTCAGCCAGCGCAGGAAATCGTGCCGAACATCAACCGCCTCGCGCGCGCCGTGCGCGCCGCCGGTGGCGTGGTTGCCTGGATCAAGGCCGTTTTCACCGAGGAGACGCTTCAAAGCTGGTCGATCTCCTATGAGATGGCGGGCCCGAAGGGCACGGCGAAGCGCATCGAGGCGCTGACGCGCGGCAGCAAGGGCTATGAACTTTGGCCGGAGCTTGAAGTCCTGCCCGAGGATCTGACCGTCGAGAAGACGCGTTACAGCGCCTTCGTCGAAGGCTCCTCTGAATTGGAGCAGGTGTTGCGCGCCCGCGGTCTCGACACGCCTCTTATCACTGGCACGGTCACCAATGTGTGCTGCGAATCGACGGCACGCGATGCGATGATGCGCAACTTCAAGGCCATCATGGTGACCGACGGCAATGCCGCTTTTTCGGATGAAGAGCACAACGCGGCGCTGACCTCGTTCTATCTCGTCTTCGGCGACATCATGTCGACCGATAAACTGATCGAGCGGCTGAGCCGCAATGGCGCCAAGCGCGCCGCCGCCGAATAGGCTGGCCGCCGTCAGGCCTTCCACGATCCGGTGAATTGGGTCGCGACGACGTCGCTGTAGGCGGGATTGCCTGTAAGGATGCCGACGTCGCGCGCGAATTGATTCATGCCGTTGACGAACGACTCGGAAATGGTCGGGTCGTAATAAGGCAGATCGCGCCGGATCAGATCGGCGATCAGCGAGGCTTCATAGGCCGGGAATAGCTTCTCGCCTGCCTTGGTCGCGAGTGTCACATCGGCTTTCAGCGCCTGCTGGGTTTTGACGATGGCACGGATCGCCGCCTTTGCCGCTTCGGGCTTCTCGGCGATGAGGCGATCGGTCGCCGCAATCGAGGCCATGGTGTAGTTGAAAGAGGGCTTCGGCCCGTCGCCGCGACGGATGTCGAGCACCACGGTGCCGGCGCCGCTCTGGACCGCATCCTCTGTGCCCATTCCATTGGCACAGAAGCCGTCGTTATTCCCCTCTTCGTGCGACTTCGCGGCGGTAAGGCCGAAATTCACGATCGCGCCGGGCGTTGGCGCTGCGCCTGGAACCGGGGCGATCGCGACGTTATCGCGCTGCGGATCGATGCCGGCTTCGATCAAGAGCTGCCGCAGTCCCATCTCCACCCAGGGCGCAGCGCCGATGCGGCGGCCTTTGACAACGCCGAGATCGTCGCGCTTTGCGCCCAAATCGCTGCGCATGACGAGGAACCAGTACATGCCCTGGCCTTGCGCGCAGAGGAGCTTCACGCCGCGCCATTCGGGAAAGGCGGCGAGCGCCGAATGCGCCGAGCCGCCGACAAAATCAATGGCACCGTCGCGCAGCGCCTCATAGGCCTTGTCGACCGGAAAGATGAGCTCGAGCGAGACATCCAGCCCTTCCTCGCGAAAGAAGCCGAGCTCGACCGCGGCGGCGGCGGGGAAATAGGAATTCGAGATCAGATCCGGAACCGCAAGCTTCATGGTCAATGCGCCTTAAATGACATGAGTCCGATGCCGGTTGCCCAACGCTCGACCGCCTGATAGGCGATCACCTCGGCATCATAGCTTTGGAGCGCGCCGGCGAGCGCGACCCAGGCGAGCAGCTCGAAAGCGCCGGCGCCTTCGGCGGCAAAATCGGCGCTGCTATAGGCGGCAAGCTTTTCGAGCTTTGCTTCGCGCATCTCGGCAAGAAAACGGTGGTCGAATTCCGCATCGATCCAGCCATGGCGCAGCTCGCCCGGATCATGCGACATGCCGCCGGTCGCAATAAGGCCGATGCGCTTCTTCGATTGTCGCGCGAACGCGCCGACGGCCTTGCCGAGCGCGAAGCAGCGCCGCGCCGAGGGTTGGGGCGCCGCCAGCGTGTTGATCATGATCGGCACGACCGGCAGGTCCATTTGCGGCGTCAGGAAATGCAAAGGCAGCCAGGTGCCGTGATCGAATTGCATCTCGCTGGCCTGGGCCGGTTCCAGATCTTGCGTGTAGCAATAACCGATGAGCGCCGTCGCCAGGGCGGGGTCGCCATTCACGCGGCCGCGCGGAATCTTGAGCCAAGGCTCGGTCGGCCCTTCATAATGCGCGGCCTTGCCGATGCAGAAGGCGCTGATATGGTCGAGAAAGTAGTTGGTCCAATGCTCCGAGGTGAAGACGATCAACGCCTCGGGCGCAGCCTCCACGAGCCTCGAATGGAGTCGCGCAAAGCCGTCATAGATCGCCGCATGCTGCTCTTTCGTTGCCGCGTCGGGCCAGGCGGTGATGCCGGGCGCGTGGCTTGTGGCTGCGGCAAAGGCGATGCTCATCTCGGGACCCGCGCCCGGATC
>CAYMNX010000469.1:0-3234 GCA_964391905.1 uncultured Rhizobiaceae bacterium | reverse complement strand
GCAAAGCCGGGCCAATCGATCGGGCGGATGTTGTCCTCGCGCAGATTGTCGACGAACAGCGTGACGAGGAGGATGCCGAGCAGCGCGATCGGCACGTTGATGAAGAAGATCCAGCGCCAGGAGAAGAAGGTGACGATGAAGCCGCCGAGGGGCGGCCCGAAGACCGGACCCAGCATCGCCGGCGTCGTGACGATGATCATCGCCCGCATGAGGTCGGATTTCGGGACGGTGCGCAGCATGACGAAGCGGCCGACCGGCGACATCATCGCCCCGCCCGCGCCCTGGACCATGCGCGCGATGACGAATTCCCAGAGCGAGTTGGAGAGGCCGCAGGCGATCGATCCGATCATGAAGACGCCGATCGCGGCGCGGAACACGGTGCGCGCGCCGAACTTGTCGGCCATCCAGCCGCTCAAGGGGATAAAGATCGAAAGGCTCAACAGATAGCAGGTGATCGCGAGATTGAGCCTTAGCGGATCCTCGTTGAGCGAGTGGGCGATCGTCGGCAAGGCGGTGGCGATGATCGTCGAATCGAGCTGCTCCATGAAGAGCGAGCAGGCGACGATCAGGGGGATGATGTTCTTCGCGGATAGGGCCATGGCCCGCCGTTACGGCCTTCCAAGCTGTTCCTCCGGCGCCACCAAGATAGCGGCTTCGCTGCGCGCATTGTAGTATGGCTTCCCTGCTGATTCGCTTGGTCACAGACAGGGGACGCGATGCTGCTCAACCGCTGGGAAATACGGATCGAATGGGGCGATTGCGATGCCGCCGGAATCGTGTTCTACCCGCGCTATTTCGCCTGGTTCGACGCAGCGACCTTCCATCTCTTCGAGCGCACCGGCCTTGCCATGCGGGCGCTTTGGGAAAAGCATGGGGCGGTCGGAACGCCGCTCGTCGATGCCCAAGCGCGCTTCATCATCCCCTCGCGCTGGGGCGACGATATCGTCTGCGAATCCCAGATCGGCGAATGGGGCCAGTCGAGCTTCTCGGTGCAGCATCGTATCCTGAAGGACGGCAAGCTCGCGGTCGAGGGGCTGGAAAAGCGGGTCTGGGTCACGCCGCATTCGACCGAGAAAGGCCGAATCAAGAGCGCGCCGATCCCGCAGGAGATCATCGCCGCGCTCTCCGACGCGAGCGGCGCGACGAAGGTGACGCGATAGGATAGATCCCCTCACCCTGTCCCTCTCCCGCAAGCCAAGCGGGAGAGGGAACGCGGCTTCAAGCGCCTCTCACCTTCAGCGCGCGCGCCTTTCGTGGATCGCGCGCCAGACGCGCTCGGGCGTCGCCGGCATATCGATGTGCTTGATGCCGAAATTGCCAAGCGCGTCGAGCACCGCGTTCATGATCGAGGGCAGCGAGCCGGCGCAGCCCGCCTCGCCGCAGCCTTTGACGCCCAAGGGATTGGTCGTCGCCGGCACCGGATGATTCTCGATCGCGAACATCGGTACGTTGTCGGCGCGCGGCATGGCGTAATCCATATAGGAGCCCGAGAGGAGCTGGCCGTCGCCGTCGTAATAGGTGCGCTCCATCAAGGCCTGGCCGATGCCCTGGACGACGCCGCCATGGGCCTGGCCCTCGACGGTGAGCGGGTTCACGATATTGCCGAAATCATTCACCATCGAAGAGCGCACGACCTCGATGACACCGGTCTCGGGATCGAGCTCGACCTCGGCGACGTGGCAGCCATTGGGGAAGGCCGAGGGCGGCGTGTCGACCGACAAATTCACGTCGAGCGAGTTGGGCGTGCCCTCCGGCAGGTTGAGGCCTTGGCGCAAGCGCGCGGCGACATCCAGGATTCCGATCGAGCGGTCGGTGCCGACGATGGTGAAGCGGCCCTTGCCGAATTCGATATCGGCGGGCGCGGCTTCGAGCACCACGGCCGCGATCTGCTTGCCGCGCTCGATCACCTGCTCGCTGGCCTTCACGATCGCCGCGCCGCTCGACATGATCGAGCGCGAGCCGCCGGTGCCGCCGCCGACGATGAGCTGATCGCTGTCGCCTTGCAGCAGGCGGATCTTGTCGAAGGGAATGCCGAGGCGCGAGACCAGCACCTGCGCGAAGGGCGCGTGATGGCCCTGACCATAATCGAGCGTGCCGGTGACGATGGTGACGCCGCCATCCGGATCGAAGCGAATGCCGCCCATTTCCTTGCCCGGCGGCGCCGTCACCTCGAGATAGGAGCCGATGCCCCGGCCACGGATCTTGCCGCGTGCCTTGCTCTCGGCTTTCCTTTTCTCGAAGCCATCCCAGTCGCTGCTCTTCAGGGCTTGATCGAAGACCGCGGTGAATTCGCCGCTGTCGTAATTCATGTCCGACGGCGCCTTGTAGGGTATCGCGGTCGGCGGGATGTGATTGCGCCGGCGCAGCTCGAGCTTGTCGAGCCCCATCTCGGCCGCCGCGGTGTCGAGGAGGCGCTCGATATAGTAATTGCCCTCGGGACGGCCCGCGCCGCGATAGGCGCCGACCGGCGTCGAATTGGTGTAGACGCCCTTTGTGTTGACCTCGAGCAGCGGCGTCTTGTAGACGCCGACGACATTCTTCACCGCATTGACGGTGTAAGGCAGCGGCACGATCGGATAGGCGCCGGCATTGCCGGTACCGGTGAGGCGCAGCGCCAGGATGTTGCCGTCCTTGTCGAGCGCGAGCTCGCCCGTCATCTCATGATCGCGGCCATGGTGATCCGAAAGGAAGCTGTCGGAGCGCTCATCGGTCCATTTGACCGGGCGGCCGAGCGCCTTCGCCGCGAAGAGCACGAGACAATTCTCGGGGAAGACCTGGCTCTTCATGCCGAAGGAGCCACCGACATTGTCGGTCAGGATGCGCACCTTGTCCGGCGTCGTGCCGAGGACATTGGCGGTGCCGCCCTTCATGCCGAAGACGCCCTGGCTGCAGACCTGCAGCGTGTAGCGGCCGCTCGCCGCATCGAATTGACCCAGCGCCGAGCGCGGCTCGAGCGGATTGATGACGATGCGATTCGATACGAGCTTCAATTTTGTGACATGCGCGGCCTTGGCGAAAGCCGCCGCCACGGCGGCGCTGTCGCCCCAATGGTAGTCGACCGCGACATTGCCCGGCACATTGTCATGAATTTGCGCGGCGCCCGGCGCCAGCGCCTCGGCCGCAGTCGTCGCCGCCGGTAGCGGATCGATATCGACTTCGATCGCCTCGGCGGCGTCTTTCGCCTGCGCCTTGGTCTCGGCGACGACCATCGCCACCGCCTCGCCGACGAAGCGC
>CAYMNX010000468.1:0-5169 GCA_964391905.1 uncultured Rhizobiaceae bacterium | reverse complement strand
GCCAAAGCGGCCCGTTTAGATCGCGCCATGCTGCAACGGCTCGGAAACCTTCCCGTCGCGCGCAGCGTCGCCGAGCTGCGCCGCGCGGTGGCGCAATGGCGCCATGCCGGCGAGGTCGTCGCGCTCGTGCCGACCATGGGCGCGCTCCATCGCGGCCATCTGGCGCTTGTCGCCCATGGCAAGGAGCGCGCCGATCGCGTCGTCGCCAGCGTCTTCGTCAATCCGACCCAGTTCGGGCCGAATGAGGATTTCGCGCGCTATCCTCGCGACGAGGCCGGCGATGCGGCAAAGCTTGCCGCCGCGCAGTGCGACCTTCTTTACGCGCCCACGGTCGCCGAAATGTATCCGGCCGGCTTTGCGACGACCGTCTCGCCGGGGCCCTTGGCCGAGCCGCTCGACGGCCGCTTCCGTCCCGGGCATTTCACCGGTGTCGCCACGGTCGTGACCAAGCTGCTCCTCCAGGGCGCACCCGATATCGCTTGCTTCGGCGAGAAGGATTATCAGCAGCTGCAGATCATTCGCCGCATCGTGCGCGACCTCGACCTTCCGGTTCGGATCGAGGGCGTGCCGATCGTGCGCGAGGAGGACGGCTTGGCCCTGTCCTCGCGCAACGCCTATCTCTCACCGGAAGAGCGCCGCATTGCGCCGGCGCTTCATCGCTGCCTTGCCGATGTGGTCGCGCGCGTTGCCGGCGGCGCCTCGCTTCAAGATGCCGCGTCGACAGGACGGAACGAATTGTCCCGCGCCGGCTTTGCCAAGATCGATTATCTCGACATCTGCGATGCCGAGACGCTCCAGCCCTTGGCCGCGCGCGACCGCCCCGGCCGCGTCTTGGCGGCGGCCTGGCTCGGCAAGACGCGTCTCATCGACAATCTGCCCCTGCTGCCGCGGACGGGCGCGTGATGCGGCGCGTGCTTACGGCACTTCTGCTGCTGGCCTGCGGCGCGACCACGGCATGGGCCGGTCCCGACAGTGACGCGCTCGCGAAATTCGGATTGATCGGCAGCTGGGCCCCCGATTGTCGCGCGCCGCCGAGCCTCACCAATCCCTTTCAGACCTTCGTTGCATCGAATTACGGCGAGCCGACGCGGCAGCTCATCGTCGGCAGCCCCTTGATCGATCGCATCATGCCGGTGCATGACGTCATCCTGATCACGGATGACCGGCTGCGACTGTCCTTCGAGCAGAACGGCGTGCCGGTCACGATCGTGCTTCTAAAAGAGCAGAACCGGGTCCGGCCGCTCGAATCGACGACCGGCGACGGTAGGACGGTCGTGAGCGGCGGCATCGTGCGGCGAAACGGTCAGCAGACGGGCTGGCTCGAGAAATGCTCGGGCTGAGCGGCCCGGGCTACGCTGCGATGAAATATTAACAGGACTATGGCACTCTCCTTTTGACACAGTGCTGCACAGTGAGGGGAAGGCGGGGGTGAAAATCCTGGTTACCGGCGGGGCCGGATTCATCGGCACTTCGGTCGTGCGCCATCTCCTGGCCGCGGGCGACAGCGTCGTCAATCTCGACAAGCTCACCTATGCCGGCTCGAACCCGCCGTTGGGCGCGTTGGGCGAGGGCGGGCGCTACAGCCTCGAAGTCGCCGATGTCGCCGATCGCGACGCGGTCGGACGTATCTTCGCGCAGCATCGCCCCGATGCTGTGATGCATCTCGCCGCCGAGACGCATGTCGATCGCTCGATCGACGAGCCGGGCGATTTCATTCACAGCAATCTCGTCGGCACTTTCACCATGCTGGAAGCGGCGCGCCGCTATTGGCGCGGGCTCGACGAGGGGGCGCGAGCGCGGTTCCGCTTTCATCTCATCTCGACCGACGAAGTCTTCGGCTCGCTCGAGCCCGGCACGAACGCCGACGAGACGGCGCGCTATCAGCCCAACAGCCCTTATGCCGCATCGAAAGCCGGCGCCGATCACCTGGCCCGCGCCTGGCATCGCACCTATGGGCTTCCGGTCGTCGCGACCAATTGCTCGAACAATTACGGGCCGTGGCAATTTCCCGAAAAGCTCATCCCGCTGATGATCCTCAACGCGATCGAAGGAAAGAAACTGCCGGTCTATGGCAGGGGCACCAATATCCGGGACTGGCTCTATGTCGGCGATCACGCCGCCGCTCTGGCGCTGGTGCTGCGGCAAGGCCGAGTGGGCGAGACCTACAACATCGCCGGCGGCGAAGAGCGCGAGAACCTCGCGATCGTGAAGGAGATCTGCGCCATTCTCGATGACGAGCTGCCGACATCGACGCACCGTCCGCATGAGACGCTCATCGAATTCGTGACCGACCGTCCGGGGCATGATCTGCGCTATGCGGTCGACGACGGAAAACTGCGGCGTACGCTCGGCTGGAAGCCCAAAGAGAGCCTCTCGACCGGCTTGCGCAAGACCGTGCGCTGGTATCTCGACAATCGCGCCTGGTGGGAGCCGATCCGCGCCGGCCGTTATCGCGGCGAGCGGCTGGGGCAGATCCGATGAAGGGCATTATTCTGGCCGGCGGCTCCGGTACGCGGCTTTATCCGATGACCCGCGCGATCTCGAAGCAGCTGCTGCCGGTCTATGACAAGCCGATGATCTATTATCCGCTGTCCAGCCTGATGTTCGGCGGCATTCGCGACGTGCTCGTCATCTCGACGCCGACCGACCTGCCGCATTTCGAGACGCTCTTGGGCGATGGCAGCCAATGGGGCATTTCGCTGCGCTATGCCGTGCAGCCGACGCCCGACGGCATTCCGCAAGCCTTCCTCATCGCGCGCGACTTCATCGCCGGCGAAGGCTGTGCGCTGGCGCTCGGCGACAATCTCATCTATGGCGACGGCTTGGGCGGCATGATGCGGCGTGCCGCCGCCCGCGCCAGCGGCGCCACCGTCTTTGCCTATCGTGTCGGCGATCCCGAGCGCTACGGCGTCGTCGAGTTCGATCGCGGCGGCAAGGCGCTCGCGATCGACGAAAAGCCCCAAAAGCCGCGCTCCGATTGGGCGGTGATCGGGCTCTATTTCTACGACGCCGACGTGGTCGAGATTTCGGCGGGCTTGAAGCCGTCGGCGCGCGGCGAGCTCGAGATCACCGACGTCAATCGCGAATATATGCGGCGCGGCGCGCTTCAGGTCGAGCGCCTCGGCCGCGGCTATGCCTGGCTCGACACCGGCACGCCCGAGGCTCTGATCGAGGGCTCGGAATTCGTGCGCACTCTCGAGAATCGCACCGGGCAGAAGATCGGCTGCATCGAGGAGGTTGCTTATCGCCAGGGCTTCATCGACAAGGCGCAGCTCGTCAGCCTGGCCAAGCTCAACGAGAAATCGAATTACGGGCGCTATCTGCTGCGGCTTGCGGAAGAGGAGGACGTCTAGAGGTCGCCCTTTGTCGACGCCACTTGGCGTGCGTGCAACAACGGACCCTCTCTCACAAGAAGCGTCATATCATCAAAAGTTCATGGAAAGCTTGTAATTTCGCGCGAGACTCAAGCCCCAAGGTCATGACCACGCTTTTGCAGTCGCCGCGCGACGGCCTCGCTCACCTGAAACGCCGCATTCAACTCTGGCGCCAATATTATTGGCTGGGCGAGTATGAACTGAAAGAGTTGCCCAATTACGTTCGGCGTGACCGTATCGCCGTCGATGTCGGGGCCAATGTCGGTGTCTATGCTTATCACCTGAGCCGTCTCGCGCAGCGGGTGCTCGCTTTCGAACCGATACCGGATCTCGCAGCGGTGCTGCGCCGGCTCAACCTGCACAATCTGGAGATCGAAGAAGCTGCCCTTTCCGACCACAGCGGCAGCGCAACGCTGCGCATCTCCGATCGGGGCATGGGGGTCGCGAGTTTGGAGGCCGCGACCGTGCCGGAGCAGAGCCTCACGCGTCAAGTCGAAGTGCCGGTGCGGTGCCTTGACGATTACGCGCTGAAAGATGTCGGCTTCGTCAAAATCGATGTCGAAGGACATGAAGAGACGGTCATCGCCGGCGCGATGAAAACCATCCAGCGCGACCATCCCGTACTTCTTGTCGAAATCGAGGAGCGCTTCAATCCCGGCGGGCTCGAGAGGATCGCGGGGAAGCTTGAGGCCCAAGGCTATATGGGTTATTTCTTCGAGGAGGGCAGAAGGCGATCGATCGCCGAGTTCGATCCGCAACTGCACCAGAAGGTCTGCGACGAACTCCATGCGTTCACCAACCGGCGTAAGCTCGCTTTTATCAACAATTTTCTGTTTGTCGCCGCCTGACCGCGACGGATCGCAGAGGCGTCGATGATCCGCACGCAAGGTGTCGTCCATTTCACCATTCCCGTCACCGATACCGATCGGAGTCGCGACTTCTATTGCCGGACGCTCGGCATGAAGCTCCTGCGCGACATCAAGGGCCGCATGGTGTTTCTCGATTCGGGCGGCGATTGCATCATTCTCGCCAAGGTCGAGGCACCGATCTCAACCGCCGGCGCGCAAGACGTGCACCACTCCTTCCTCGTCGCGCATGAGGATTACGGTGCTGCTCTTGCCGAGCTCAAAGCGGGCGGCGCCAAATTCCTCTATGACGAGGATCGCCGCGACGGCGTCGTTGACGGGCCGCGCGCTTATTTCGAGGATCCCGATGGCAACGTGCTCGAGATCATCGATCTCGCGCGCTATGCGGGCGCCGCGCGCTGAGCAGACTCTAATCGTCTAGGGTTGTGGGATCGACGTCGTGGACGAGATGCGGCGCGCCGTAATCCTGCATGATCTTTTTCGGATCGCGCGTGCGCTCGGCCTCGCGGCGCGCTGATAAGGGCTTCAGCTGCGCTTCGAGATAGGCGCCCAGGTAGCGCGAATGGCCGACGATGGCGCGGCCGAATTCGCGCCGCTCGTGCTCGTAGCGCTGGAGCGCCGCGTCGATATCGTCGCCGCTCGCGGCGAGCGCATCGACGAGGCCCTTCGCATCGAGCGCGGCCTTGGTCGTGCCGGCGACGACATGGGGCCGCGCGACGAAGGCCGAATCGCCCAACAGCGCGACGCGGCCGAAGACCATCTGCGGGGCCTCCATATCGGCGATCGATTGCAGCAGCGGCTGCGCGACGCGGCTGACGATCTCGCCGAGCACCGGCGGCAGGACGTCGCGTGCAGCGGCCTTCATGGCGGCGATGAATTCGGCGCGGATCAACGGCGGCGGGATCGTGAGGCCGTGATTGCGGCCGGTG
>CAYMNX010000467.1:0-3831 GCA_964391905.1 uncultured Rhizobiaceae bacterium | reverse complement strand
TACCCAACGATTGCGGTCGGCGCTGTCCGCGCAGCAAAGATGCGGTAAAGAATAACGCGTAGGCTGATGGGCGCAGGCGGTGCGGAGGCACGGCACGGGCCGTGCATTTGCGCCGTTGCCGTGGGCCGCAGCAGCCGCAGTCGAGAGGTGAGACGGAATGGTAAGCTTAAGTAACCCAGCGCACTCGAGCCGCATCGCGGCGACGCTTATACCAGGCGACGGGATCGGCCCGGAGATCGTCGAAGCCGTGCAGACCGTGCTCGATGCGATGGGGGCGCCCTTCGCGTGGGAGGTGGAGCAGGGCGGAGTCGCCGCGATCGCGGCTTGCGGCGACCCGTTGCCGGCCGCAACGATCGAAAGCATTCGCCGCACCCGGCTTGCGTTGAAGGGACCCTTGACCACGCCGGTCGGCGGCGGCTTCCGTTCGATCAATGTGCGGCTGCGTGAGGAATTCGGCCTTTTTGCCAATGTGCGCCCGGCGCGAACCATTCTTCCCGGGCAGCGCTATGAGAATATCGATCTCGTGCTGGTTCGCGAAAATCTCGAGGGCCTCTATGTCGGCTTCGAGCACTACATCCCGATCGGCGACGATCCGCGCGCCGTCGCGATCGCCTCGGGCGTCAATACCAAAGCGGGCGCGCGGCGCATCATACAATTCGCTTTCGACTACGCGCTGAAGAACGGGCGCAAGAAAGTTACGGTCGTGCACAAGGCCAATGTGCTTAAGGCGCTGACCGGACTCTTTCTTGAGGTCGGCCGCGAGGTGGCGAAGGATTATGAGGGCCGCGTCAAGATGGATGACCGCATCGTCGATGCCTGCGCGATGCAGCTCGTGCTGAACCCTTGGCAATTCGATGTGCTCGTCACCACCAATCTTTTTGGCGACATCCTCTCCGACGAGATCTCGGGGCTTGTCGGCGGTCTCGGTCTGGCGCCCGGCGCGAATATCGGTCCCGATGCGGCGATCTTCGAGGCGGTGCACGGCTCGGCTCCCGACATTGCGGGCCAAGGCATTGCCAATCCCGTCTCCTTGCTGCTCGCTGCCGGGCTGATGCTCGAGCATGTCGGGCGGCTCGAGCTTGCGCAGCGTCTGCGCGCGGCGATCGACGCTGCGATTAATGAGGACAAGGTGCGAACCCGCGATCTGGGTGGCTCAGCCTCGACCAAGGAGTTCGCCGCCGCGGTCGCGCGCCGGGTCTAACCGTCCGCGATACGGCCGTCGCCGCATTGCGTCTCAGCCGCGATCGTCGTGCAGGCGTCGCCACGCGCCGGGGCTGATCCCGACGAGATTTGTGAAAACGCGCGTGAAATGACTTTGATCGGCGAATCCGCAGGCAAGCGCCACGTCCGAGAGCGGCGTCTGCATCCGGCACAGCAACGTCTTTGCGACATCGACGCGGCGACGAAGAAGCCAGCGGTGCGGCGACAGCCCCATGGTTCGGCGAAAGGCGCGCGAGAAATGGCTGACCGATACGCCGCACGCAGCGGCAAGCTGCGTCAGCGAAATCTCGCCGTCCAAATTCGCCTCGATGATCTCGCGCGCCCGGCGTGCCTGCCATGGCGCAAGCCCACCGCGCGCCGGGTGCAACGCGGCTTTCATCTCGCCATAGGTTGCAGCGACATGGGCCCCCACCGCTGCCATGATGTGATCGACGAAGATACGGTTCGCCTGCTCAGGCCGCTCGAGCGCAGGACGGAGCAAGGCCCCGAGCGCGCGCAGCACCGGGTCGTCGACGCCCTGACCGGGCGCATAGCGCAGTTCGCCGATGCGCGGCGCATCGGCGTCGTCGGCGACCGCATCGAGCGTCGCGCGCGGCAAATAGAAATGGAGCGAGTGGAAGGGATTGTTAGTGCGAAAAGTCGGACGACGCTTCAGGTCGTAGAGTGTCGTGCAGCCCTCGACGAGAGCGGAGAGCGGCGCCTGACGACCGTTCTCCCAATATTCGTGGCGGGGAAAGGTGCGCAATTGCAGCGCGACAAGAAAAGAATCCTCCGACGGTATAGGATCGGAGATCGCATCTTCGGGATCATCGCAGCGAATCTCGGTAAGGGCAATGATGCTTTTACGCAGCGTCCGCGAGACGAGCGCCGAGGCGGTGTCGCTGCAAAGCCGCTCGCCAAGCCTGCGGCCATAGGCGCCGCTCTCGGCCATGCCCACCTCCTGCCTCGATCAGCGCGGGCGGCAGCCGGCGCGGGTTGCTCTCATAATAGCGCAAAATTCGACAAGTCGCGCATCGTTCATCAAAGACGCGGATCGCTAGCTTGTGTGATAGGTTGAATTTTATGGGAACTGCATGTTCATGAAACAGCCGATGCGCCTTGCACCATCTTTACCGGCGCTGATTGTCGGATTTTCTGCGGGGTTGCTTTGCGCATTCGCGCTCTCCTGTCCGGCCATGGCGAGGATGCAAGCGTTCCCTTCCGGCTTCCGCGCGCAAGACATCGCGACGGATGGCGCTTCGATTCATGTGCGGATCGGCGGTAGCGGCCCCGCCGTCGTCATGCTGCACGGCTTCGGGGATACCGGCGACATGTGGGCGCCATTGGCGGCGGCGCTCATTCGCGATCATACGGTCATCGCGCCCGATCTGCGCGGCATGGGACTCTCTTCGCATCCCGAGATCGGCTACGACAAGAAGACACAAGCGCGCGATATCGCGCAGGTCCTCGATCGGCTTGCAATCGCCGAGGCGGACTTCGTCACGCACGATATCGGCAATATGGTCGGATACGCCTATGTCGCCCAATATCCCGAGCGCGTCACGCGCTGGGTCGCGATGGACGCGCCACTCCCGGGCATCGGCCCTTGGGACGAGATCAAGTGCAGCCCGACCCTCTGGCACTTCAATTTTCGCGGCCCCGATGTCGAGCGTCTCGTCAAAGGTCGCGAGCGCATTTATCTCGACCGGTTCTGGAACGAGCTCTCGGCCAATCCGAAGGCGATCGACGCGGCAACTCGCGAGCACTATGCGGCGCTATACGCGCGGCCTGGCGCGATGCATTCGGCCTTCAATCAATTCGCGGCCTTTCAGCAAGATGCGATCGACAATCAGGCGCTCGCGGCGAAAGGCAAGCTGACGATGCCGGTCTTGGCGATCGGGGGCGATAAATCCTTTGGTTCCGGGATGGCAGACGATCTCCGCTTCGTTGCGACCGATGTAACCGGGATCATCATTCCGAATTCAGGACATTGGTTGATGGAAGAGCAGCCCGCCGCTACGGTCACGGCTATTCGCACTTTCCTCGACGAGAAATGAGCGGCAAAGACCACGGGGTCGCGGGCAAGAACATACCCCGCCTTCAGCCAAGAACGATGTGGTCAGTCGAGTTTGAGCCACGAATGATTAGGAAGCCCTCTTTTTTTTGCACGATGGTGCCCCCATTTACTGGGCCACGGGCGTCCGCATCACGCTTTCGTGTTCGACTAAAGGCATCCGGACCAAAAGTCGACGTCTATCATTACATGGAACAAATGGAGGAAGAGTATGAAGTCGTTACAGCTTTTCGGTTTTCTGGCAGTCATGGCTATAGGGTCGACATCGCTCGCCTTCGCGGCGGACAATGATCGTTTGGACCCGAACAATCCCAATTGCAGCCCCGGCGTGAAGGGCTGCACGGCAAATTATCCGACATCCGACGTTACGAAGGCGAATCCAACGACGCAAAACGCTCAGGATCCCAACAATCCCAATTGCAGCCCCGGGACCAAGGGATGTGCCGCAAATTACCCAACGTCGGATACGACGAAAAAGAATCCGCAGCAGCACCAACAACAGAAGAAGTAATTTGCAAAGGGCTCGTCATTTTGGCGAGCCCTTTGCCTTTTCGGCA
>CAYMNX010000466.1:0-6801 GCA_964391905.1 uncultured Rhizobiaceae bacterium | reverse complement strand
CGACATGGCTTTCGCGCGGCTCGATCGTGCCTTGCGGCGGTTTGCGGGGCGTGATTAAAGCGCGACGGGCCGTTATGATGGCACAAAACGCGAGGTCAGCGACGGAGCGAGGAAACGAAATGTCCGGGCTTCACTATGATCGGCCGCTGCGGTTCGGGCTCTTCTTCGCCCCGTTCCACGCGAAGGCGCTCAACCCGACCTATGCCTTCGAGCGCGATCTGATGCTGAGCGAGCATTTGGATCGCCTGGGATATGAAGAAATCTGGTATGGCGAGCATCATTCGGGCGCGATGGAGATGGTGGCGGCACCCGAGCTGATGGTCGCGGCCGCGGCGCAGCGCACGAAATATATCCGCCTCGGCACCGGCGTGAAGTCGCTGCCCTATTACAACCCCTTCATGCTCGCCGAGATGATGGCGCAGCTCGATCACATGACGCGCGGCCGGGCCATGTTCGGCGTCGGGCCTGGGGCGCTGCCGAGCGATGCGACGATGCTGGGCATCCCCGTCAACGAGCTGCGCCGGCGCATGGAGGAAAGCCTCGACACCATCATCGCGCTCATGAAAGGCGAGACGGTGACGAGGAAGACCGATTGGTTCAACCTGCGCAAAGCGCGGCTGAGCCTCGGCTGCTTCACCGAGCCGATGATGGAGCTCGCGGTGACGACGATCCGCTCGCCCGCCGGCGTGGTCGCCGCGGGACGCCATGGTCTCGGCCTTCTCACCCTGGGGCCGATGAACGATGCCGTGCTCGATCATCACATCGCCAATTGGCAGATCCACGAGGCCGAGTGCAAGAAGCATGGCCACGTTCCCGATCGTGGCAAGTGGCGCATCACCTTGATGATGCATATTGCCGAGACGCGCGAGAAGGCGCTCGCCGATGCCGAGTGGGGCTTCTCGGAATATGTCGACTACACGCATGATGTCGTGCCGGCGCCGCCGCCGATTCCGCGCGAGGTCAGGAACAAGGCGCAATTCGCGGTCGAGAACCAGATCGCGATCATCGGCACGCCCGATGACGCGATCCGCGAGATCGAGCGCGTCAGGCAAAAGCTCGGCGGCTTCGGCACGGTGCTGCTGTTCGGCAATGATCTCGCGCCCTGGACGGCGCAGCTCAGGAGCTTCGAATTGATCGCCGAATTCGTGAAGCCGCATTTCTCGCGCGCCAATGCGCTGCGCCAAGCAAGCTATCGGGACGTCGCCGCCGCGATCGGCGGCTATCGCCAGGAGGCCGGCTCGGCGGCGAATGCGGCGATCGATTCCTACAAGGCCCGGCGCGGCTGAGAGAAATCACGGAAGCAAGGTGCAAAACATGGAATTCGGCGTTTTCGACCACGTCGACCGCGACGATCTGTCGCTTGCCGATTACTACGAGGCGCGGCTCAAGATCATCGAGGCGTACGATCGCCTTGGCTTCTTCGGCTACCACATGGCCGAGCATCACGCGACGCCCCTCGGCATGGCGCCGAGCCCCTCCGTCTTCATGGCGGCCATCGCGCAGCGGACGAAGCGCCTGCGCTTCGGACCGATGGTCTATGCGCTGCCGCTTTATCATCCGCTGCGCATGATCGAGGAGCTTTGCATGCTCGATCAGATGAGCCGCGGCCGCATCGAGATCGGCTTCGGCCGCGGCTCCTCGCCGACCGTGGTTAGCTATTACGGCCAGTATCCCGACGAGGCGCAGCAAGTCTATGCCGAGGCCTATGAGCTCATCATGAAAGGCCTGACAGAAAAGAGCCTCAGCTTCCACGGCAAATATTTCGATTTCGACCAAGTGCCGATGGAGCTCGAGCCGTTTCAGAAGCCGCACCCGCCGATGTGGTATGGCGTCCACGCGCCCGACAGCGCCGACCGTGCCGCGCGTCGCGGCATGAAGGTGATCGATCTCGACACGCCCAAGGCGACACGCGTTTGCTTCGACCGGTTCCGCGCGACCTGGAACGAGGCGCGACGCGGCCAGGCCTTGCCGCTCATGGGGATCGGCCGCTTCATTGTCGTGGCGGAGACGGATGCCGAGGCCCAGGCGCTCGCGAGCCGCGCCTATCACCGCTGGCACGACAGCTTCACCTTCCTTTTCCGCAAGAACAATTACACGCCGTCGCATCCGCGCCCGCCGCATTTTCACGAGATCGCCGATGACGGCCGCGGCATCGCCGGCTCGCCCGCGACCGTGACGCGGCTTTTACGGCAGCAGGTCGAGGAAACCGGCGCCAATTACATCGTCGGCCAATTCGCCTTCGGCGACCTCTCGACCGAGGAAACTTTGCACTCGATCGATCTCTTCGCCCGCCATGTGATGCCGGCGCTGCGAGAAGACTAGGGTCAAAGCCCATCCACCGCCGCTTCCGGAGACCAGCCACATCGAGCGGTTCGTCGAGTCCGAGGGACGCGCTCGATTGGTGCTCCGAACATGGCCGCTTGAGGGGCCCCGGCTTCTCGCGCCACCTTGCGCAGACGCTCCTCGCCCGCCTGCGCACCGGGGCCGAGCCCGACCTCCTGCGACAGCGAGTTTGGCGTGCACGCCATCGCCACCGCGGCGTAGTACATGCGGCCGATCGGATTCAGGTTCTCCTCCACCCGGTCGCCGGCATAGGGCTCTACCATCTCGCCAAGGGCGGCTCGTTCCCAATCGCCGTAGCGAAGACGTCAGAGCCGCCCGTTACGGGATCGATTGAATCGGTCCAAAGGAGCCATCAGCTTGCGAAAGTGATCTCCCCATGGATGGCGGGCGAACCTGCTTGATCCAGCACCCACATCGTGGCGGAGCGGCCGCCCGGACCCGGCGCGCCGCAGAGCGTGATCGGGCCGGTATCGTGCACCACATGCCGGTTGGTGCGCGTGAAGCTCGCGATCGTTGCCTGCGGCAAGTTGCTACGGCAGAGCTCGATGAGGAGCTGCCCCATCAGCGATGATTGCACGATCAGGCCGGGCGCGCCTTCGACTTCCATCGCATATTTGCGGTCGTAATGGATGCGGTGGCTGTTGAAGCGCAGCGCGGAATAGCGGAAGAGCAGCACCGGCGAAGGATCGAGCGACTGTGTCCATGCTGCGGTCGGAAGCTTCGGGGCCGGCGGCGTTGCCGGGCCTTCCTTGTCGAAATAAACAAATTCGCGCTCTTCGACGACCGCGAGGCCGCGCGGTCCGCTCGTTTCGCTGCGCTGAACCATGTGCAGAATCGGCGCGGTCTCGGTGCCGGTCACCGCGACGCTCTTGATCTTGGTGACGCGCTTCAGCTCATCGCCGATCCGAATCTCGCCCGGAAACTCGACCCGATCGCTCGCAATGCGAATAAAAGGAAAGGGGACTGCCGGCAGCCAACTGCTCTTCGCCGCCTGCCCGTCGGCGCGCATATTATCGGGCCGGTGCAGCGAGCCGAAATAAATATCGTACCAGCCGGGCGGCACGATATCGCCGGGCTTTGCTGCCGGCTGTGCCAGACCGAAGGTCGCGGCAAGGCGTGCCACCGGCCCTGCCGTTGCGATTTCGCTTGCTACCGGGCTCATGGCGCCGACCGAATCTTTGAGCGCGGATAGATCGTAGCTCATCTTTGTTCCTTTGCAGCCGCGATGGCACGCCAGACGCGCTCCGGCGTTGCCGGCATGTCGATATGGGTAACGCCAACGGTGCTGAGCGCATCGACCACCGCATTCATGATCGCCGCGAGCGCGCCGACATTTCCCGCCTCGCCCGCGCCTTTGACGCCCAAGGGATTGGTCTTGGTCGGCACGGGATTTTCCTCGGTATCGAAAGAGCACCTATCGTCGGCGCGCGGCATGCCGTAATCCATGAACGAGCCGGTCAGCACCTGACCCGATTTCGGATCATAGGCGAGCTGCTCGGTGAAGCACTGGCCGATCCCCTGTCCGACGCCGCCATGGATCTGGCCTTCGAGGGTGAGCTTGTTGATGACGGTGCCGACATCATCGACGACGCAATAGCGCAGCACCTTCGACGCGCCGGTTTCGGGATCGATCTCGACCTCGCAGACATGGCAGCCATTGGGGAAATTCGGAATTTCGGGGTGAAAGCTCGCCGTGTCGTAAAGTCCCGCTTCGACGCCCTGCGGCAAGCGCGCCGGCGTGTAGGCGGCCTGGCTCACCTCTTTCCACGACACCGCCTTGTCGGTGCCGGCGACGCGGAAGGCGCCGGCGGTGAATTCGACATCGCCGTCCGCCACCTCCATCATATGCGCGGCAATCCGCTTTGCCTTGGCAATCACCTTCTCCGCCGCCAGGGTCGCGGCGCTGCCGCCCAGGACCGCGGTGCGCGAAGCGTAGGTGCCGCCGCCATCGGGCGCCATGTCGGTGTCGCACATCTGGACGCGGATATCCTCGGCATCGATGCCGAGCTTCTCGCTCAAGATGATCTTGTACATCGTGTCATGGCCCTGGCCATGCGAGATGGAGCCGGGGATGACCGTCACTGTCCCGCCGGGATCGAAGCGCACCATCACCGTCTCGCCCATGGTCTGCGAGGTTTGCTCGATGATATTGGCGAAGCCGATGCCGCGCAGCTTGCCGCGCGCCTTCGCCTCGGCGCGGCGGCGCTCGAAGCCGGCGTAATCGGCAAGCTGCAGCGCCATATCGAGATTCTTCTCGAACTCGCCGCTATCGAGCGTGAAGACGAGCCCCGTCTTGAACGGCATCGCGCTGGCCGGCACGGTATTGCGGCGGCGCAGCTCGGCACGATCGATCCCCATCTCGCGCGCCGCATTGTCGATGAGGCGCTCGGAAATATAGGAGGCTTCAGGCCGGCCGGAGCCGCGGAACGGACCGATACTCGTGGTATTGGAGAAGATCGCCGAGACCTCGGCATAGATCGCCGGTGTCGTATAAGTGCCGGCAAGCCCGCCCAGATGCGCGGTCGGAGAGATCACGCCGCCGGGCGCCAGGTAAGCGCCGATATTCGAAACCTGGCGGACGCGCATGGCGAGAAACTTGCCGTCCCTGTCGAGCGCCAATTCGCCCTCGGCGATGTGATCGCGATCGTGATCGTCGGAAAGCATGCCTTCGCCGCGCTCGCTGATCCATTTGATCGGCCGGCCGATCTTCTTCGCCGCCCACAGCGCCAGCTGATATTCGGGGAAATGGCTGCCCTTCATGCCGAAGCTGCCGCCGACATCGCCCGCGGTGATGCGCAGCTGAGTCTCCGAGATGTTGAACACCTTGCGCGCCAAATCCGCGCGCGTGCCGTGCGGCCGTTGCGTTCCGACATAAAGCGTATAGCGGCCGAGGCGATCGTCGTAATCGGCGAGGCAGCCGCGCGGCTCCATGGTGGCGGCGGTGATGCGGTTGAAGACGAGCTTTAGCTTGGTGACGTGATGCGCCCGGGCGAAGGCGGCATCGACCGCGGCCTTGTCCCCGAGCGTATAGAAGAAGGCTTCATTGTCGGGGCACTCCGACCAGAGCTTCGGCGCATCGGGCGCCTTCGCCTTGTCGGTCGCCGTGAGCGCCGGTAAGGGCTCGTAATCGACGATAATGCGCTCGGCTGCGTCCTTGGCGAGATCGACCGTCTCGGCGACGATGAACGCAACCGGATCGCCGACCAGCATGGCGCGGCCATGGGCCAGGGCCGGGCGCGGCGGAATATACATCGGCGAGCCGTCGCGGCGCTTGCGCGGCATGACCGGGCCGAAAGAGCCGAATTTCTCCGCCGCCCAATCGGCGCCGGTCAAGACCGCGAGCACGCCCGGCATCTGCTGCGCGGCGCGCGTATCGATGCTGCGGATCGTCGCATGCGCGTGAGGGCTGCGCAGGACATAGGCGTGGGTCATGCGCGGAAGGACGAAATCGTCCGTATAACGGCCGCGGCCCGTGAGGAGCCGCGGATCTTCCGTGCGCGGCACCGCCTGACCCAGCGCGAATTTGCCCATGCTGACCTCCCGCCGATTTTTCGCCATACCTCGTTGCGGACATCTTCCGCGATCCACGGACACGGTACAAGGGGCGGAGCTGTGGCCGATGCGATGGGGCGCTTGCCGCGCATCCGGGCCGACATAAATAAAATACTACCTTTTGATTTTGAGCCAGTCGATGGATGCGCTCCCTCCCGAGCGCTCGCTTTTCGGGGTCGGATTCCGCTGTCCGCAAACTCAAACGAAGGAGCGTTCCATGGCACAAAATGTTCAGGTCAAGCAGGGTTCACCGACACGCGCGCCGCTGCCGGATATTTGGCAGTCGTTGCGCACCGATATGGATCGGCTTTTCGACCGCTTCGGTGGTTTCGGCATCCCGGCTTTTTCGCGCATGTTCGATCCCGAGCCGAGCTCCGCTTATCTGCTGCCGGCCGTCGATATCGCCGAGACCGACGACGCCTATACCGTCACCGCCGAATTGCCCGGGATGGATGAGAAGGACATCGACGTGTCCGTGAACGGCGACATTCTTACCATCAAGGGCGAGAAGCGGCAGGAAAAGGAGGAAAAAAATAAGAGCTACTATGTTTCCGAGCGGTCCTTTGGACAATTCCAGCGCTCTCTCAACCTGCCTGCCGGCATCGATCGCGACAAGATCGGCGCCGCGTTCGCCCAGGGCGTGTTGACCGTCACCTTGCCAAAATCGGCCGAAGCGCAAAAGCAGCAGAAGAAGATCGAAGTAAAAAAGGCGTGATCACCCCTTCTCACACCTTACTCCGGCACCGCGCCCGCGGTGCCGGCTTTTATTCGTCGCGGACGACGCCCTCGTCCTCGGCCAGCGCGGCCGGCAGCGTAAAGCTGAAGATCGTGCCTCCGCCGGGATTCTCGGCTGCCCAAATTCGCCCGCCATGGGCCTCGACGATCGAGCGGGAGATCGATAAGCCG